>JAEEHU010000142.1 GCA_016280975.1 Acholeplasmatales bacterium
CAATCTTAATGCATCATTAAAGAAATATTGATTATAAAATGCATCATTTATAATTCCAGCTTTAATAAAGTTTTCATATTGATATACATAATTTGCAAATTCATCTTGCATTTCATTAAATTCTTGCTTGTTCATAGGTTACTCCTTACATTAGATTAAATAAAAGCATTGCCATTCCATAATAAATTAATAATGCTGTTATATCATTTATAGTTGTGATGAATGGACCTGAGGCAACGGCTGGGTCAATATGAATTTTCATAAATACTACTGGTACAAATGCACCAACTAGGCTTGATACAGTCATAGCACTAAATAATGCAATACCTACTATACCAGCACCTCTTAAGGCTTCAGCAAATGAGAATTCATTTCCTAAAATAACGCCTTGCTTTGTAATCCATAGGAAGAAAAATACAAATAGGAATGAAATAGTTCCTAAAATTAAACCATTAAAGAAACCAACTCTTAATTCCTTAAATATCATTTTTCTAATTTGCTTTCTACCCTCTTCAGTACCAGAGATAAGTCTTATTGTAACGGCAAGTGATTGAGTACCTGCATTACCAGCCATATCTAGTACTAGAGTTTGGAAAAATACAATAATTGGAAGTGCTGCAATTACACTTTCAAATCCAGTCATTGTGAATGATTGAACTAAGCCTAAGGCTAATAATACTATTAACCAAGGTAGACGCTTTTTAACTGATTGTAAAACACCCTCATCGATATCCTCTTCCTCAGTTAAACCGGCTAACTTAGCATAGTCCTCTCCTAATGAGTCATCTACTGCCTCTGTTACGTCATCTGATGTAATTACACCAACAAGGACATCATCCTTATCCAAAATAGCATATGAGTCCAAACCATATTCCTTCATTTCAACTAAGCAGTCCTCAACTGGCTCAGTTGCTCTAAAGTATGGGTAGTTTAATTTAATTATTGATTTTAAATCTGTATTTTGTCTTGCAATAATTAAATCTCTTAATTCTAAGACACCATATAATTGATCTTTATCATTAACTACATAAATAATAGAAACATTATCATTATCAGCTGCCTCTTGGACAACTCTCTTCATAGCTTCCTTTACAGTATTAGAAATCAAGATCTTAATGAAGTTATTAGTCATGTGACTACCAATCATAGAATCTTCATATTTATAAATCTTTTTGATATCCTCTCTTGATTCCTCATCCATTAAGGATACGATTTCTTCTCTTTGTTCTTCAGGTAATTCATCTAGTACGTCGATCGCATCATCGGCGTCCATGTTTTCGATGATATCGGCTGCTTTTTCTGGTTCTAGTTCAGAAACTAGTTCCTCAACATTTTCAGCATGTGTGAATACATCGGCAACATTATCATTACCTAAAATCTTATAAAGCTTATCTCTATCCTGAGGCTCTAATTCCTCAAGTAATTCTGCAATATCACTCTCATGGTATTGTAGTAATCTTTCCTTTTTTTCCTCGTCAGTTAACGGTAGTTCTAATATGCTCTTTAGTTCTTCGAAATATTCTCTGTCTTGAAATTCATTGTTTTCCATATTATAACCTCCTTTAACTTAAAAAACTTCTTTTATATTTTACCACTTTGCATCAATAAATAAAACCTATTTTTTTCTTTGATTTAAAAATCAACAATTTAATACTTGAAACTGAATTTTGTTTGTTATATAATAAACGAGCATATCGATTAAATAGATGTTTCGGTAGCTCAGCTGGATAGAGCAACGGCCTTCTAAGCCGTGGGTCGCAGGTTCGAATCCTGTCCGAAACGCCATTTTTAAAAAATAAGGTGATTATCACCTTTTTTATTTTATATACATAAAAAAATATTGTCTCAAAACTGAGACAATTTTTTCTTATTCTAGATTTCTTGCGTTTTCTGCAACGATATGACAGTTAATATCACTATCAGTTAATTCATCTTCATTTTCACCAATTGATGATAATAATACACATGCATTATATACAGGTACTCTATTTTTAAAGTCAACACCAACTGTTACTCTTGCTGCATAATCAATTACTTCTTCAGTTTCCTTATCTGCATCAAAGAAATTGAATCCTAAGAAGCCATCTAGTTGATTACTAAAGCCAATTATCTTTGACATGATTGTAATATCATTATCTTGTGCAAACTTTAGGATACCAGCCTTTTGAGTCTTAATGAACTCAAATAATGTTTCAATAGTATCATTAAATGGAACAATATAGAATACTGCATCATCATTTTCAACTTCCTTAAAAGGCTCTGATTGTTCCTTTTGTAATTCATAATCCTTAGTAATAGCTTCAATTACCTTTGGATCAATTGTATATTTATCCTTATTGTTATTATATTGGTTAATTAATTCCTCTAAATGAAGATAATTGACACTTCCAATATTCTTAAATCCCTTATCCTCAAAGTATTTGATTAAATCAGAAACATTACCCTTATCTACTGTTATTTGAAGAACTATCTTCTTAGTTGTATAAGCAGGAGGGAAAGGAACATATTCGCTATAATTCAAAGGAATTGAATGATAATCTCTTCTTAAGCCCTTCTTATTAAATTTTTTAGCGTTTCTTTCGAACATAGATAGTGAAACTTCTGTAGACATAAATAATACCTCAAATCATCAAAATTATAACTTATTATAACCTTTTTTATACCTTTAATCAATATGAAAATCTTGACCATCTAGGTATAAAACTAATTGAGATGCAAGCTTACCATTTGTTGCGGCAACAGGTGTACCACCAGGTAGTACTAGCCATTGATTTGCAAGGACAAAATTTGATAAGCCTTCAACTAAAAAGCTTCTAACATAAGATGGTACCTTTTTAGTTAAAACATAGCACATAAAGTTACCCTTATATGAGTTATTTGCTGCTTCTAGCTTAATAGGTGATAGGAAGTCAATTGGAATGAATTCCTCATGATAAATTCCTTCAAGCTTTTCTTTAAAGAATTTACTCATATCATCAATTAGCTTTAAGTATTCATCCTTAGATAAATTCTTTAAATAGTTATATTCATCAAGGTATGTAGTCATTAATACTTCTACAACCTTATAATCACCATTAGTTAATGTTTTATCATAGCCATATTGTCTAAATGATATATCATTATATTTCTTACCAAAGAATTCATATTCATCAACCTTATGAGTCATACTAATAGAATCCTTAAAATCATATTTAGTTTTAAATGATACTACAACGTAGCTATATGGTGGATATTTTACTGGATCCTTATCCATCTCATCATATGGACTAGATGAGTATTTATTATCTAATAATTTATTAAATGTATAATGAACATCTAGTGATGAAACTATATAATCACCATATATTTCATTACCATCTACTACTAATCCCTTAGCTACATTATTATCAATAATAATCTTAGATACATTAGAATTTAAATGAATTTTTCCACCAAGTGATAGGAAGCGTTCAACCATTCTATCTCTTACACCCTTACTACAACCAACAGGAAGGGATGCATTACCATTAATATAATTAGATAAAGTCATTACAAAGTAATAAGCTGAGAACTTTCTATTAACTGGGAAATTTAATAATGCAAACTTTATTATTTCACTATTAAATCTATTAGCAAGTTCCTCTAATGACTTATTTATATAATAAACAGTCTTCATTAATACCTTAACATCAGCGTTTAAGTCTAAAGGCTTACCTAATTCATAAGGTATATCAGATGGAGTTTCCATTATACCAATTGTTTTAATTGTATCTATTAATCTATCGATTTCCTTATCATCATTATCACTATATTTATGTAATTCCTCTGATAATAAATCAATATCTCTATAAAATCTTAAAGTTTTTCCTTCATAAGTAACATCAAAGAAAGATACTGGATCAATAATCTTTGCGTTATCTAAAGCACCATTAGTTTTCCATATCTTATTTAATCTTGTTCCTTCTTTAGTTCCAGTCATCCAGTGTAGGCATGTATCAATAATCATACCATCCTTTTCAGACACAGTTAAAAAACCGCCTGCATAGTCGTTCTTATCATAAATTTCTACACTATAACCCTTGTTTAGTAGGTATGTTCCGCAAGTAAGTCCAGCGATACCACAACCCGCAATTAATACTTTTTTCATCTTTATTCCCCTAATAGTACTTATATGCACATTATAAGATATTTTATCTTATTTTCAATAAGTTTACATTAATTATTTTTTGCAAAAAAGAAAAAAATGTAAAAAATGAAAAGCATATTTTACATTATTTCATACTACCTAATCTATATTTAAAATCATTGTATCCAAAATCGGTTAATTTTTCGATTTTGTTATCACTCTTTAATACGTAAATATCAGCTAGTGGCATACCATTAAAGGTGTTACTTTTTACTGATGTATAAAGTGCCATATCACCAAATACTAATAGGTCATTAATTTTTGGCATTTTATATAATTTATAGCTACCTATAAAGTCACCAGCAAGGCAAGTTGGTCCACCTATTCTTACATCAATAGTATTACCCTCTAGGTCAGCTTGATATAGAGGTGGAATATAAGGCATCTCTACTACATCAGGCATATGGCATGATGCACTTGTGTCTGTAATAATAAAATTGAAATTATTACTCTTAAAAGTATCAAGTACGCGAGTAGCTAAAAAGCCTGCGTTTAATACTACTCCTTCACCTGGCTCTAAATATACATCTAGATTATATTTATTTTTAATATGATTAATACATGATTTTAATAAATCAATATCATAATCAAATCTTGTTATATGGTGTCCTCCACCAAAGTTAATCCATTTTAGATTAGTAAAATATTTAGAGAACTTCTCTTCAACTACATCTAATGTCTTTTTTAAGTCATCTGAATTTTGTTGGCATAATGTATGGAAATGAATTCCATCAAGAATATTAATTAATTCAGGTGTCATTTCACGATTAAATGAATCTAGAGTTATTCCAAGTCTACTTCCCTTAGAGCATGGATTATAAATCTCTGGTCCATTTTGAGTTGAGAATTCAGGATTAATTCTAATACCTATTTCTTTCCCACGAGATTTAGCAAGTGCTCCAAATCTTTTTAATTGATTAACTGAATTAAAAACTATATGATCTGCATAATTTAATAGCTCATCAAATTCAGAATCCTTATAAGCACCACAAAATACATGTACTTCCTTATTAGGCATCTCCTCTTTACCAAGTCTTGCCTCATAAAGACCTGATGCCTCAGTACCTGCTAGGAATTCTGATAATAATGGATATAAATTGAAATTACTGAATGCTTTTTGAGCAAGTAGGATTTTACAGCCTGTTTCATCCTGTAATTTCTTTAATATTTTTCCATTATAAATTAATCCAGCCTCATCAATAATATAAGCAGGTGTCTTAATATCCTTAAATAAATCCTCTGGTTTATTATTTAAAAATCTTTTAAATGGATAAGTATTATCTATTATATTCATAATTAGTCCACCATAATTGGTTCATATGATTCAGTAATTGGAAGACCATTTTTATTAAGTAGGTCGATAAATGGATCTGGATCATATTCTTCAACTGTATGAACTCCACTATCCTTCCAAGTACCATTTAAAATTAGCATAGCACCACACATTGCAGGTACACCTGTTGTATAGCTTACAGCTTGAGATTCAACTTCCTTATAAGATTCTTGGTGGTCACACATATTATAAATATAATATTTCTTCCACTTACCATCCTTATAGCCTGTAAAAATACAACCGATATTTGTTTTACCAATAGTACGAGCACCTAATGTTGCAGGATCTGGAAGTAATGCCTTTAAAAATTGAATAGGTACAATTTCCTTTCCTTCATACATAATAGGCTTTGTTGAAAGCATACCTACATCCTCAAGACAATTCATATGACGAATATATGATTCACCAAAAGTCATATAAAATCTCATTCTTTTAATCTCAGGGAAGTTTTTAGCAATTGATTCAATTTCCTCATGGTGTAATAAATACATATCCTTTTTACCAACACCATCAAAATAATATTCATGCTTAACACTCATTGCAGGAATTTCAATCCAGTGACCATTCTCATAATATGATGCAGGAGATGATACTTCTCTTAAATTGATTTCAGAATTGAAGTTAGTAGCGAATGGATAACCATGATCTCCACCATTACAATCTAGGATATCTAAAGTTTCAATAGTATCAAATTCATGCTTCTTCGCATAAGCAACATAGCCTTGTGTAACACCTGGGTCAAAGCCACAGCCTAAAAGTGCAATTAAGCCCTTTTCTCTAAACTTTTCCATATATTCCCATTGATATGCATAATCGAAGTAAGCAGAAAATCCCTTTTCCTTTCTTCTTTCCTCATATCTTTTTCTCCATACTGGCTCTGATACATCCTCAGGCTCATATGCAGCTGTATCTAAATAATGAGAGTTACATTCTAAGCAAGCATCCATTATTACTAGATTGTGATATGGCATACCTAAATGCATAACTATTTCAGGCTTAAATTCCTTGAATAGCTTAACAAGTGCATCATAATCATTTGCGTCAACCTGTGCTGTTGTGATATTAGTCTTAGTTTTAGGTTGTAACTTTTCCTTTAACTTATCACATTTAGACTTAGTACGAGATGCGATACATAAATCAGTAAACACCTCTGAATGCATACAGCATTTATGAATAGCAACTTGTGCTACACCACCACAACCAATAATTATTACTCTACTCATCTTAAAAACTCCTTACTATTAAAAATTTGGTGGGCATGAAACCCATAAAACCTTAGCTACACTATCAGATTCATTTCTTAGGTAGTGTTGCTTATTTGAAACAAAATAAAATGACTCACCTTTTTTACAAATTCGAGTCACATCACCATAACATACTATTACTTCACCCTCAATAACATATCCAAATTCCTCACCCGTATGAGGATAGTCATGATATGTTTCACCATTTGGATCTATCATTACTAAAATAGGCTCCATTTGGTGCTCCTGCGCTGTTGGGACTAGCCATGTTTGTAAATATGAATCAAATTTCTTGTCATATTGCTCATCCTTATTAAATATGATTTCTTTATTACTATTATCCTTAAAGAAATCAGATAGTGTGGTTCCTAACACCTCTAAAATAATTTCTAAGGTTTCTAAAGATGGAGAAACCATATTATTTTCAAGCTGTGAAATATAACCCTTGGTTAATTCACATCTATTTGCAAGCTCTTGTTGGGTTAGCATTAAAAGCTTTCTTTTTTCTTTTAATTTGTTGCCTAAATTAAACATGAAATAACCTCCTTTTGTTTACAATTCCTAAACTTTTGGTTAGAAATCTCTAAACAGCTATATTATAATATTTAAGGTCTTTTTTTTCAAGATTAAAAAAAAATAAAGCACATAAAATGTGCTTCAATTTTTCTAATTTGTAACATTATTTTCGATTACAGCTTCACTACCATCTACTATAATAGAATCTTCAGTATTATTTTCTATATTACTATTAGTATTATTCTTATTATCATCTTCAAATTTTAATTCTGATACCTCAGGCTCTGGGTCTGAAAATCTCATTCCTTGATAGCCCTTCTTCTTTATCTTTAATATAAATATAACAAGGAATAATATTGCAAGTAATAATATTACAGCGTTTGATATACCCATAGATAAACCTGCACATAGTGTTGGAGATAAATCAGGTGATATTGCGTGAATTGTAACTAAGAATATAATTCTTGATCCAATTCTTGATAGATTTAATACTGTAGATAGTCCTGTTTGACCAAATCCGTATAAAAGTCCTAATACGGCAGCTGTTATACCTAAGGCAATAATAGATAGGGAGTCAAATCTAAATATTTCCTTAACCATATTTTTATAAATATCAGATTTTTGATCAGCAGATGTAAATAGCTCAACTATATTATCAATAAGAACAAATCTTAATAATACCCAACCTAAAAGTGATACACCCGTAACTAATATTAAAGTTCTAACAAAAGTTTTCATAGATCTTCTAATATTCTTATTACCTAGATTTTGAGAAACTATAGTTGATTCTCCTTCCTCAAATGAGTTAGTCGGAGATGTAATTAAACCACATATATTATTACTTACACCAAGTGTACCAACTATTAATCCATCTGTGACTCCATTCCAAAATCCTCCACAGATAGCATTAACTACTACCTTTCCTAAAGACATTACGAACTTTCCTAAGAAAATAGGAATAGATAATTTTAATATCTTTAATACATAGATTTTTTTTGGTCTAAGCATTCTTAAGGATAATCTTAATATATTTGATTTTCTAAATAATACGAATAAACCAATAGCTGTTAAGCAGGCTTGAGCTATTATAGTTGCAAGTTCAACAAATATTATATCTTTTAATTGGAAGGCAAATACAAATAGACAAGTTAAGCCTAGCTTAATAACAAGCACACCAACATTTAACAATAATATTAATCTTGAATTACCCTTGGCCTTTTCAAGTCCTATAAATACATTATTTAAAGAAACAAAGGATAATTCTAATAATTGTAGTTGAAAGAAACCTACGCCAATCGCGATTGAGGAATCCGCGATTTGGCATAGTTTCATGATAGGGACTGCAAGGGGAATAAATAACGCACATAGAAGTATGCTCATAACAATGGACATAAAGAAAAGATTGCTTGATGCATTTCTTGCATGCTTGATTTCACCAGCGCCAAAATATCGGGAAACAATAACAGCACCACCGGCAGCCAAACCTCCACCGAAAGCTGAGATTGTGTTTTTAATCTGACTTATCGCTGATACTGCATTTTGAGCATCAGTAGATATTTGTGCACATATGACTTGATCAAAAAGGGTATAGAAACTGTTAAATAATTGATATATAGCCAGAGGAAAGATAATCATCAATATTGTGCGCCACAAATTGCCTGATAAAATCATTTTTCTTCTTTCTTTATCATCTGTTTTCTTTAGACTTATATGAAGCATATTTAATCTCCTTTCAACTAGATTATACTCTTTGGTTTAATAATGTTTGGAAAAATTAACACAAAAATTATTTTTGTGATATTTTTTCCATCATATAAAAAAATTAAATTTCTTATCGATTTTTAGTTTCGTTAGTGATACAATTAATTTTGTGTTAAGAAAGAAGGCTATAAAATGGATGCTTTTGCTATATTTTTACCACTAGCATTAATACTAGTTATATCAAAGCTATTATCCATAGTTTGTAAAAAAATAGGACTTCCTCAGGTAATAGGATTATTATTCACAGGAGTTATATTAGGATTAATAACTTTAATACCACTTTCTGGTGGTTTAGAAGAATATGCATTCTTCTCAAGTGATGCGATGAAGGGTATTTCAATAGTTGCAGAAATTGGTGTTGTACTAATAATGTTTTCTGCAGGTATTGAAACTGATCTAAAGCAAATTAAGAAAACAGGAGTTGCTGCACTTGTTATTACACTTTTAGGTGTAATAGTTCCTATGATATTCGGATTCTTATCAGCACTTCTTTTAAATATAGGTAAAACTCCTGATTTTTCAGTAAGAGCTATATTTATGTATTTATTCTATGGAGTAATATTAACTGCAACATCTGTTTCAGTTACTATCGCAGCGCTTAAGGAATTAGGAAAATTAAATACTCCTATAGGTACAGCAATAGTATCTTCTGCAATACTAGATGATATTATAGGTGTAATAATACTTTCTGTTATATTATCACTAGATAAGGCAGTGGCTGGAACTGGTGGTGTAACTGAAGCTTCTGATTTCATATCTTATTTATTTAAATTAATGTTAGGCGATAGCTTCGGTGATGTAGGCTGGAGTATAGGTATAGTTGTAATTAAGACAGTTCTATTCTTCCTATTTGCCCTAGGCTTAGGTATTCCACTAAGAAAGCTATTTAAGAAAATCTCTAATAAATATGACCATCATAGAAGAGTTCCAATATTTGCAATAGCTGTTGCCTTTTTCTATGCATACGCAAGTGAAAAATGGTTTGGTATCGCAGATATCACAGGTGCCTTCTTCGCAGGCTTGATTTTATCTGGTACTAAGGATACAGAATATATTGAAAGAAGAACAGATATCGCATCCTATATGATATTTACACCAGTCTTCTTCGCGAAGGTTGGAATAACCTCAATGTCATCATTTACATCAACATCTGATTTTACATGGCAGTTTGTAGTATTCGGTATTGTATTTATAATTGCAGGTATACTAGGTAAGTTCTTAGGCTGTGGCTTAGGTGCTAAAATGTGTAAGTTCTCACTTAAGGATTCAATTAGATGTGGTGCAGGCATGATGTGTAGAGCTGAGGTTTGCTTAATCTGTGCTCAAAAGGGAATAGATGCAAATATAATTTCTGCATCAATTCAACCATTCGTTTTACTATTAATATTAATTACTTCATTTATAACACCAATTATATTAAAGCAATCATATAAAAATGAAATAGCTTCTTCTTATCAAGAACTAGCATTTGAAGAAAATAATCAAGGTCCATCACTTGACCAATAAAAAATATCCCAGTTAATTCTGGGATATTTTTTTATTATGGATTTAATCTATCTGGGCCACGGAAGATAAACATTGCATCCTTGATTCCTTCATTAAATAGAATCATAGTCATTCTATCTACACCGATACCAAATCCACCATGAGGAGGACAACCATACTTAAAGAAATCTAGATAGAACTTAACATCTTCTTCTAAGCCCTTTTCCTTACATTGCTTTAGTAATACTTCATATCTATGCTCTCTTTGGGCACCTGTTGTAATTTCACAGCCCTTCCAAATTAAGTCATATCCACAAGGTACACCATTCTTATCTCTCATATGATAGAATGCACGGCATTCCTTACTATAGCCTGTTATGAATAAGAATTCATGACCAAACATATCCTTTGATAATTTTTCTACCATGCGCTCGCCTTCAGTAGTTAAATCACCCTTTTCACTTTCAGGAACCTTATATCCATAACGCTTTTCAAGCTCATCATATACATCATGTAAGTCCATTACTGGGAATGGAAGCTTTGGAACTATTACATCAATTCCAAACTTTTCCTTTATTTCCTTACCAAACTTTTTCTTTACAGCCTTCATTGCGTAATTAATCATACGCTCTTCCATCTTCATTACATCCTTAAATGATTTGATGTATGAGAATTCTAAATCTAATCCTGTAAATTCTGTTGCGTGCTTTCTTGATGCGAACTTCTCAGCTCTAAATACTGGACCAGTTTCAAATATTCTTTCGAAGCCTGATGCCATAGCCATTTGCTTATAGAATTGAGGAGATTGTGCTAAATATGCGTTCTTATCAAAATAATCAACCTTGAATACACCAGCACCTGATTCAGATTCAGCACCGATTAGCTTTGGTGTATGAATTTCAATGAAATCATTATTTACTAAGAATTCTCTACATGCATTTACGAAGCATGATTGAGTCTTAAACATTAATGTATTCTTTTCAGTTCTTAAATCAATCCAACGGTAATCAAGTCTTAAATCGATATTAGTTTCCTCACCCTTTGGAGCTACAATTGGAGATGGCTCTGCAATTGAAGAAATGATTTTAACCTTATCAGGATACATTTCCATACCATTTAATTTAACATATTCAGACTTAACAATCTTTCCTTCTGCTTCAATTACTGTATCAATAGTAATCTTAGAAAGCATCTCTTCCCAAGATGGGTGCTTTGACTTTTCGATTGTAATTTGAAGCTTGTTTGATACGTCTCTTAAAACGATAAAACACATTGATTTTTTGTTTCTAATTGATTCAACAAAGCCTGCAACCTTATTAACCTTACCAAGCTTTATATTTTTAAGCATTACTCTTTCCATACTCTTACTCCTTTTTTAGATTACATCCACTACATGGATTATTTTCCTTATTTAGCTTATTAATCATATATGTATAAACATCATATAAAGAAATTGTTTCTTGCTCATCAGTTAAGTTATCCTTAACATTAATCTTGAAGTTATTTAATTCATCATCACCTAGGATAAATGTGAATCTAGCATTATTCTTATCAGCCTTCTTAAATTGACTCTTTAAGCCTCCTGATAGATAATCCATTTCACAAGAAAGTCCACCAATTCTACAAACATTAATTAATCTTAATGCTTCCTTTTCAGCATTCTTACCTAGTGCTATAAAATATGCCATGATACCTTCTGGCTTAACTAGATTCTTAGATGAATATTCACTAGCAAGTAATAATCTTTCTAGACCAAATGCCATACCAACACCTGGAGTCTTAGGTCCACCTAAATCAGAAATTAATTGGTCGTATCTTCCACCAGCACCAATTACATTTTGAGCACCGAATTCAGGAATATTTACCTCAAGCTCAAATACTGTATGAGAATAATAATCTAAGCCTCTTACTAGATTATCATCAACAACATACTTTAGTTCAATATCATCAAGTGATGATAATACCTCTTTAAATCTATTCTTTGAATATTCATTTAAATATTCATTGATTTTAGGTGCTGTTTTGAAGAATTCCTTATCTCTATCAACCTTACAGTCTAATATTCTTAAAGGATTCTTTTCTAAACGATTTAAACAGTCTTGACATAAATCCTCTTTATATTTAGAAAAATGCTCTATTAAAACATTCTTATAATTAGCTCTTGATTCCTCATCACCTAAGGAATTAATCTTTACTGTAACATCCTTTAAGCCAAGTGCTCTAATTAATGATGCGCCAAGCGATATTACCTCAACATCAATAAGTGGTGAATCACTTCCTAGTGCCTCAACACCAAATTGATTGAATTGTCTATTTCTTCCCTTTTGAGGACGCTCATATCTAAACATAGGTCCCATATAGAATAATTTACTTACTGGGTTTTCTACATAAAGCTTATTTTCAATAAAGCTTCTTGCAACACCTGCAGTTCCTTCTGGACGTAATGTTATTTTTCTTTCTGATCTATCTAAGAAATCATAAGTTTCCTTTGTAACCATATCAGATGTATCATTTTGATCTCTATGGAAAACCTCACTAGACTCGAAAATTGGAGTTCTTATTTCCTTATAGTTATAAAGCTTACAAATCTTTCTAATAACATTTTCTAAGCTTGCCCATTTAGGCGATTCATTTGGTAATACATCATATGTACCCTTTGGTTTAGTTATCATATTTATTCCTCCTTAAAATCACTTTTATAAAATGAGTAATATTTTGCAAGTTTATATTCCTCACCCATATCAATCATTTTCTCATATTCATATTTAAAATTAGAATTAATGATTGTATTAATTGATCTTTCATTCTCAACTAGACTACCTAAAACTATTTTATCTAGTCCTAATTGATTAAAGCCAATACTTAGCATCTTCTTAATACATTTTCTAATTATACCTAAGCCCCAATAACTTGGGTCTAGGAAATATCCTATCTCCATTGAATTTTCATTTTTCTTATATGTATGAAAATCAATCTCACCTATCATTTTATTATCCATAATAATTGAATAACCAATAGGAAGGCCCTCATCAGGTCTTTTTAGGAATATTTCTCTGATAGTAAATAGTGCCTCATTTGGATTCTTATATGGACCCCAATTTAGGTATTTACATACCTCCATTTTAGACCCAATATAAAATAAATCTAAATAATCAGCCTCTTCTATTTCTCTCAATGTGATTTTACCTAACTTTATTTTGGGAAGTTTTAAATTCATATATAATCTCCATAAAAATAAAAACGCCCTATATTGAATAAGGACGAAATAATCCGCGGTGCCACCTTAATTTAGCATAAGCTCTCTTTGTCGTTAACGCCTGATACGTCCTTTTTTAAAGGCTCTCAAAAAGTGTCTTTCAATTTAGATAAATTAAGTACTTTCACCAAACTACTCTCGCTTATAAATTTATTACTAAATTTACTTATCTTTTTCCTAGATTTAAAAATCACGACTAAATTCTAACACTTTTATTATTTCTTTTCAACTTTAATTAAAGAAAAAAAGGCTTTTAAGTATTAATTTAATACTTGTAGGCCTTTTATTAATTATTCTTCAGTTGTTGTTTCTTTAGTTTCAGTCTTTTCCTTATGTAATAAAGCAAATACTAAAGCAGCTAATGCAGCACCACCAATTGGAGCAACTAAGAAGATCCATACTTGTGATAAAGCAGTTAAATCTTGATAGAAAATTGCATTACCTAAAGCTGTAGCTAAGCTTCTTGCAGGGTTAACTGATGTACCAGTTAAGTTAATACCAATTAAATGAACTAATGTTAAAGTTAAACCAATGATGATACCAGCAATATTTGAAACCTTTGAATCCTTCTTTGTAGTAAATAAAATTACAAATACAAAGATGAATGTTAAGACAACCTCAACAAGAATTGATGCGATTACTTTTAATACATCATATTCTCCACCAATGATGAAGTTAGATCCACCAGTTGGAACATCAACACCACACATCTTTAAGATTCCAAACAATAAAACTGCACCTAAAAATCCACCTACTACTTGTGCGCAAGTATAGCATGCAAATTCCTTCCAGCTCATTCTCTTATCCATAGCACAAGCAAATGATACAGCAGGATTAATATGACATCCTGAAATATTACCAATTGAATATGCCATAGCTACGATAACAAGGCCGAATGCTAATGCTGTTGCAACAATATCACCAGTAATAATTGCAACGCCACATGCAACGAATACTAGTACGAATGTACCTAAGCATTCTGCAATACACTTCTTTAATAAACTATTCATTTCTTTTCCTCCTAGACCAAACTAAATTATATCATTTTTACTTATTATCTTCAATTTTTTTACATAAATCTTTATAGATTTTTTTATTGTATGGAACATCTATATTTTTAGCCTCTGCGAGACTAATTAATTTATGACCAAAATAATATGATTCATCTTTTCTTTTATTATTAACATCATCAGTTAGAGATGTTACTCTATTTGATTTAAAATTACGACACATATTCTTTGTATATTCTAAATCATCGAAAGTTAAATTAATTTTATAAGCTTGAGCTACCTTATATACCTCATCATAGATATTAAATAAATATTCTAACGAATCCTTATTATTCATTTCTAAATAGGTCATATTATAAAGTGCTGAGTATTGGTTAATACCTAAATTTAGCATCCATTTTAACCACATTCTTCTTTTCATATCATGATAAATATTATTATTTATCTTATAGCTATTAAATAGCTTTCTTAAGAACATAAGTGGAGCTTTAAGATTATAGTTATACTCATCACCATATTGAAGGTTAATAATTTTAGATGCCTTAATCTTATTTCCATTCTTGTTAGCTTCAATATTAATAACACCATATAATACTCTATTAAATGGGAATCTTTCCTTTATTTTATCGTGTGCTTCAATTCCATTTAATAGTGGTAATAATATAGTATTCTTATTAACAAATGGAGTTATTGAATCTAAAGCATTATCTAAATCATAATTCTTAACCGCAACAATAACTAAATTCATAACCTTATTTGTTACATAATTAGGAGTAATTAAATTCTCATTTACATAGAATTTAGTATTTTCATATTTTTCTTTTCTAGCCTCATCTACAAGAATATAAATATCCTTATAGTCCTTTAGCTCATAATAAACTGAAATTCCAACAGCTCCAAAGCCTAATATTCCAATTTTCATAGTTACCTCCTTAAAAAATATGAGGGATTACTCCCTCATTTTTTATTCCTCTTCAGTACCAACGTATTTAGTTGCTGGTCTTACTATCTTATTACAATATAATAAATTCTCAATATCATGAGATATCCATCCTACTACTCTCGCAGCTGCAAAAATTGGAATGAATAAATCTCTTGGAATACCAAGCATTTCATATATAAAGCCTGAATAGAAATCGACATTAGCGCAGCATTTCTTTCCAGTTTTCTTTTCTAAACATCCAATAGCGATTTTTTCAAAGCGCTCATAGAACTTAAATCTATCATATAAATTCTTTTCAATTGATAGCTTTTCAGTTTCGCTTCTTAATATTTCACATCTTGGATCAGAAAGTGTATAAATCGCATGACCTATACCATAAACTAAGCCAGTCTTATCGAAATATTCCTTTGCCATAATCTTTTCAATGATAGCTTTGATTTCGTCATCAGTAGCATTAAGACCAATATCAGATATAATCTCAGACATCATATCCTGTACAGCCATATTAGCTCCACCATGACGAGGTCCCTTTAAAGATGACATAGATGCAGTAATCATTGAATAAATATCAGTTAATGTTGATGCAACACAAGTACCAACGAAGGCACTATTATTACCACCACCATGGTCTGCATGAACTATTAAGCATCTATCTAAAGTTTTTGCCTCAAGCTCAGTGAATAAGCCATCATTTCTTGACATATAAAGTAGATTTTCAGCAAATGAATATTCACGCTTTGGATAATGGATAGTTAATGAATCCTTATCAAGATAATGTGTCTTAGTTTGTAGTGAATAGGCAACAATTGAAGGCATCTTTGCAATAATTGAGATACTCTTCTTAATTAGCTCATATCCATCTAGATTATCAGGATCATCATCAAATGAATATAGTGATAATATACATCTAGAAATATGATTCATTAAGCTTCTTGATGGGTTCTTTAATATGATATTTTCCATAAAATCAGCTGGAAGATCATAATTATCCTTTAATATATTTATAAATTCCTTTGATTCTTCTTCATTTGGATAATGTCCAAATAATAGTAAGAAGCAAGTCTTTTCATATCCAAAATCATCCTTAGCTAAAGATACGACCTTTGTAATATCGATTCCACGATAGTATAGATTACCCTTCTTTGGTAATTTAACATCATTTTCAACATTATATCCAGATACCTCGGCAACCTTAGTTAAACCAACTAATACACCAGTACCATTGTCGTTTCTTAATCCTCTTTTTACTCTATATTCATCATATAGCTCAGGAGCGATTTCACCATCTTTAAGTAGGTCTTGATATTTTGTCTTTAAAAAATCACTCATAGAAATCCTTTCTATAATTAGAGTTAGAATGTATTTAATAAGCCTCCAACGCTAATTAGTTTATACTCTTCTTCTGTTAAATCATTTTCCTTTGAATATGATTTATTAGTTGTCTTATTAGTAACTGTAATTGTTTTTTCATCAAATGATACTTCAATATCATCATAAAGCTTAGCTTCAATATCAAGCTCAATAGGAAGAATACCAAAGTTAATTAAATTCTTCTTATGGATTCTTGCGAATGAAGTTGCAATAACTGCCTTAATTCCTAAATAACGAGGAGCAATAGCAGCATGCTCTCTTGATGAGCCTTGACCATAGTTTTGCTTTGCAACAATTACACCTGACTTGTTTTCTAAGCATCTCTTTGAGAAGCCTTCATCAATATTAGAGAAAACAAATTCAGAAATCTTTTCAATATTTGATCTATA
Organism: Acholeplasmatales bacterium; assembly: GCA_016280975.1. GTDB lineage: Bacteria > Bacillota_I > Bacilli_A > Acholeplasmatales > Anaeroplasmataceae > Anaeroplasma. Next base: position 17,474 of record JAEEHU010000142.1, read on the forward strand.
AGGTAATACCTTAGCACCTGCAGGCATAATGTGGTCTGTTGTAATATTATCCTCAAGTGAAATCATAACCTTAGCTTCAAACTTGTTACCAATTGGCTCAAACTTTGGAATCATCTTAATGTTTGGTCCCATAACAACCTCACTTGTATAAGTTGGCTTATAAAGTAGGCTATCACACTTAGGATAATCAACATCTAAGCTGAATTCATTTAACTTCATACCAAGTGGTGATGAAATATAACCATTAACTGCAGATAGAGCAGCTACCTCAGGAGATACTAAATATACCTTAGCTGAGTTTGTACCACTTCTACCATAGAAGTTTCTATTAAATGTACGTAGTGAAACTGCATCAGTTGCAGGTGATTGACCCATACCGATACATGGTCCACATGCAGATTCTAATATTCTAGCACCAGCCTCGAGTAATACATCTAAAATACCATTTTTAGTAATCATTTGTAATACTTGTTGAGAACCAGGTGCGATTCCTAATGATACATCCTTATGGATTTTCTTACCCTTAAGAATTGATGCTACCTTAACAAAATCATAGTAGCTTGAATTTGTACAAGAACCAATTAATACTTGGTCTACCTTAATATCAGATAATTCTGAAATCTTCTTTACATTATCTGGTGAATTAGGGCATGATGCTTCTGGCTCTAATGTTGCTAAATCAATAGTGATATTCTCATCATATTCTGAATCCTCATCACGAGATAGTGGAATATAATCCTCTTCTCTCTTTTGAATCTTTAAGAACTTTAATGTTTCTTCATCTGATGGGAATACAGATGATGTAGCACCAAGCTCAGCACCCATGTTACAAATAGTTGCTCTTTCAGGTACTGATAATGTCTTAACACCATCACCATAGTATTCAATAACCTTATTTACTCCACCCTTAACTGTCATTAAGCCAATTAAATGAATAATGATATCCTTTGCAGATACACCATCTCTTAACTTGTTAAGTAGCTTAACACCAACTACCTTTGGTTTAACAATTGAAAAAGGCATACCAGCCATTGCGCATGCAACATCTAATCCTCCTGCTCCAATTGCAAGTGCACCAACACCTGAAGATGTAGGTGTATGTGAATCAGAACCTAAAATTGTTCTTCCTGGCTTTGCAAAGCGTTCAAGATTTACTTGATGGCAAATACCATTTCCTGCCTTTGAAAATACGATTCCGTATTTATCAGCGACAGTTTGTAAGAACTTGTGGTCATCTGCGTTCATAAAACCATTTTGTAATGTATTATGATCTACATATGATACAGATAGTTCTGTTTTAACTCTATCTAGTCCAAAACTGATAAACTCTAAGTATGCCATTGTACCTGTAGCATCTTGTGTTAAAGTTTGATCAATCTTAATATTTAATTTATTATTTTCTAAATCCTCAGATACTAAATGAGAATCTAAAATTTTCATTGTTAATGTCTTACCCATGATAAGTCCTCCTAATAAACAATTTCCATTTAAGCGTATTATAGCATAATTATCAAGTAAATTTAAGAATAAAAAAATTTTATTTTAATATAATTAAAAAATTACGTATAAAAATGAGTATTTGAGCCAAAAAATTATAATTTTATATAAATATAAAAAGAACAAAAGTGAATAAATAATTCACTCTATAAGTAAACTCATATTTTAACGAATTTATATATGAATATATTTCTACATGTTCACATATACTCTATAAGGTATTGTTAGACCTCTACTCATCAAATATGGTATTACCA
>JAEEHU010000143.1 GCA_016280975.1 Acholeplasmatales bacterium
TAGGAAATAATTGATCATGAAATAGAGTGAAGTACGCCATAAAAAAAACACCTCCAGATACCTAAATTGTATCAAAAAGGTGATAAATGATAGAAAAAAGGCTGCCAGAAACTAATTTAGTTTCTTAACAGCCCCTTTCCTTTACTCTTTAATTATTCTATTATAATCTTCAGTTAATGCTTTAGTTTTAATAGAATCAATATCTGTTGAAATTAATACTGGAATAATGATTGGACTTCTCTTCATCTCTTTATAGATGTAATGAGAAATTTCATTCTTTATTCCTGTCTTATATTCACTCCAGTTAATAAATTTAGATGTTAAGAACTTAGATGATGTTAGGAAGAAAATTTGTTTTAATTTATTAATTACATTTTCTTCTCCATTAATAAATGAAACACCCTTAGTTACAATTTCTGGACCTAAAATAATAGTCTTTGTTCTTGGGTTAATGTTAGCTGTAATAAGAATTAGACCATCCTCTGCAAGTAATTCTCTATCTCTCATTACGACATCACCAACATCCTTAAATGCTTTACCATCAATTAGCATTTCACCACATGGTACATCGCCTGTAACACCAACATATTTACCATTTTCAAATGATAGTATATCTCCATTATCTGCAAGTAATATTCTATCATCAGAATAACCAACACAGTCAGCAACTATTCTTAGGGCATATTGGTGACGATATTCACCAATTACTGGAATAATATATTTAGGCTTAAGGATATTAATCATTTCCTTAATTTCTTCTCTGTTTGCGTTCGCATCAGGAAGTAGGTTTGCACTAAACTGCTTAACATTACTTGTTACATGATAAATAATATCTAAGGTTTTCGCAGCCATTTTTTCTGTACCGATTGCAGGATTTGTTAATACTACAACACAGTCAGTTTTCTCTAGGTGAATTAATCTATCAATACCACGTGCCATTCTTTGTAGCATATAATATGGCTCATGACGCTCACCTGTAACTAATACTACTAAATCCTCATCATTATTCTTATTCTTATCATCAATAAATCTTAATTGAACGAACTTATCCTCAGGTATCTTTAAATAGCCAAGCTGGATTGCAGCTCTTACTAGCTTTTGAGTCTTAATACCCAATAGAGCTATTCTTTTTCCGTAGGAAATAGCTATATTAAAGATCTGTTGAATTCTTAATAAATCAGATGAGAATAATGAGAAAATTATTCTTCCTGTTGATTGAGAAATTAAATTTTGAATTCTTAGCTTAAATTCCAAAATTGTACCACGAGATTGCTCTGTATTGGCACCTAAAGATTCAGAAAGTAATGCTAAAACTCCTTCTTTTGAGAATATTGCTAAAGAACGGAACATGTGAGCATAATCAATCTTTGAATTTTGGTCAAAGTTATAATTTGAAGTATAAATTACATAACCATCCTCTGTTGATATTGCAACACCAACACAGCCTGGAATATTATGAGATACCTCAAAGAATCTAACTGTAATATCATCAAATTTTAAGGCTGTCTTTGGCGTTATAACTTCTAGGTTATCGCCATATTCAACCTCATCCTCATCAAGTCTCATTTTTAAAACATTGATTGTAAAATTAGTACCATAAACCTTTAGTTTCTTTTCTCTTAGTAAATGAGAAACTCCACCTATATGTTCGTCGTGTGCGTTAGTTAAAAAGACACCTTGAACTCTATCTAGGTTTTCTACTAAATAAGTTAAGTCGTTTACGATTATATCTACACCATATAATTCACTTGATGGATGCTTCAAACCACAGTCTAATACAAAGATTTTTTTATCAACTTCTATTAAGAAAAGATTCTTTCCGTTTTCTTCTACACCGCCTAAGGCGATAAAATTAACTTTACTCATAAAAAAACCTGAACCAGGTTTCACCTCCTAATATTTCGAATCGAAAAATAGTCAACTATATTATACTACAAATTTCAATTTCTTCAAACAATTAAATTAGTTTTATAGAAAATTTATAAAATTATAATTTTATATCGCTTTCATATGTGTTAAAATATATATAATTCATAATTTGTTATTTTTAAGAGGATATATGAAAGAAAACAATCATTTTGAAAAATTCAAATACTATTTAAAAAAATTTCATATCTTGACGTTTTTATTAATTCTTTCAGTGTACTTAATCTTAGTTATAATATGCTGGTTGATATTAAAATATACAGGATATACGAATTATCTTGGAGAGCCGTATTCATTTATTGATGTAATGCTATTAAATGCACTTACACTTGCCGGAAACGATTATGAGTTTATTGATGCGACATGGCCAAGAGTAATAGGTATAGTATTCCTATTATTTAGTATGTTTGGTCTATCTGTTATTACAGGTTATGTATCATCAATGCTAGTTGAAAGAAAGCTAAGTCACACAAAGGGGTTGAAGAAAATGAAGGGAATGAAAAATCATATTATAATTTGTGGTTATAAAAAAGATATTAAATCATTAATCACAGATATATTAAGAAAAAATAAAAAACTAAATACTGATGATATAATTCTTGTTAATTCAGTTGATGACGATAAGATGCAGCCACTTAAGGATGATCGTGATTTAAAGGGTATCAATTTCCTAAAGGGTGATTATACTGAAGAACAAACTCTAATCGCAACAAATGCTAAGGAAGCTTCTAAAATATTAATCATTGGTGAAAATCATGAAAATTTAGAAGATGAGCTAATTGATTCAAGAGTATTCGTAGCTGCTTTAATGTTTAGAAATATAAATTCTAAATGTCATATCTGCTGTGAGGTTAAAACCGAAAGATATAAGAATTACTTAGAGGCTCAAAATTCATTTGAGGTTATCTATACTGAGGAATATACAAGATATATTCTATCTACTTCTACTAATTATAGTGGTATGTCAAAGGTAATGTCATCTTTCTTAGATAATGGTGATGGAGTATCAGTTCAAATAAATAGAATAGCTGAAGAATTTATTGGTCATGAATATGGTAAATTATTTGATTACTATAAATCTAAAAATATACTTCTTTTAGGTATACTTGAGAATATGGGTGTTGAAAAGGAAATAAAGCATCAAATATTATCTGAGGCTCAAAAGTCTACTAATTATGGTGAAATCATTCAAAACTTAAAGAACGTTAAAAATATGGAAACTAATAAGCCTTTATTAAATCCACATGATGATTACATCATAAAGAGAAATACTGGAGCGATTATTATTGGGGAGGAAAAATAATGGATTTATTTAATATATTAAGAAAATTCCCTCTTTTAGAAAAAATATCAGATATAGAATTAAATGCTTTAATAGGCTTACTTAAGCAAGAAAACTTCTCAAAGGGTAAAAACATAATTACTGAGGGAGAAAAAGGAAATGTTATGTATATCCTTATTGATGGAGTTGTTGATGTAATTAAAACTACTATTTATAAGGATGAATTTATATGTGCTACATTAGATTCAACTAAGCATTGTATCTTTGGCGAGATGGCACTTTTAGATGAGGATAAGAGATCTGCAACAGTTAAAGCTAAAACTGATTGTAAGACTGTATCAATTAATAAGGACAATTTTGAAAAATTCATTGATAGCTATCCAAAGGCTGGAATTGAATTATTAAAGCTAATGAGTATTAACTTAATTAGAAATATTAGAACAGAAAATAATAATTTAAAGCTTGTATATCAAGCATTAATTGAAGAAATAGAATCAAATTAGGGAGAGATTAATTATGCATTTTAAAACTGATGAGCTTCTTCTTTTAGAAAACATCACATATATAGCAGATTTAGAGCCACTTAAAAGTGTACTTTCATTTGATAAGGTATCAGTTAAGGATTATCTAGCTTCAATTGATATGGATAAAATAATTGATGATGAATATTATGCAAGCCTACTTACAGGATATGATTTTAAAAATCTTATTGAAGCAATTAAGAAAAATGAAAGATTAACATCATCTATTATTTACGAGCCACACATTGATAATGCCTATGGTGCTGGTGGTGGTTTATCTGTTGTATTTATTAATGAAAAAATGAAGGAAGCTGTAGTTGCATTCCGTGGTACTGCAACTAAGGAATGGATTGATGACTTCGTTGGTGCTAACCAAGTAGATTCACTTCAACAAATAAACGCACTTGAGTGGTATAAGGCTGTTTATGAGAAATTACATTTAGAGGAATACTATGTTACTGTAACAGGTCACTCTAAGGGTGGTAATAAGGCTAAATATATTACTATTTTAAATGAGACAGTAAATCGTTGTGTATCATTTGATGGACAAGGTTTCTCTGATAAGTTCTTCGACTTCTATAAAAAGCAAATATTAAAAAGACAGGATGTTATTGAAAACCATAATATTGATTATGATTATGTAAATATTCTACTTAATGATTTAGGTAAGAAAACATATTATGTTGGTTACGATTATGGTGAGGGTGGATTTGCTGAAAGCCACTGTCCTAATACATTCTTTAATTTCACAAGCCTAGGCGTTTATAATATGACTATTAATCCAAATGGTCAATCAAAGGAAATGCAAATACTTGACCAATTCATTAATAGTATGATTAGATCTGCAATTAATGAAAAGGAACGTAGTGAAAATAATAAGCTTGTAGGAAGCTTAGTTGAAAAGGCCTTCCAAATTGGAACTGACAATAATACTACTTCTGAATATATTTCATATCTATGCGATATGGTTGGTGATCCACAATATGTTGATAATGCCGCATACCTATTAACATTCACTATGAAATATGTTAAGCAAAATCCAGATTTCTTAAATGCTATTAGAGATATCATGATTCACTTTCATACTGAGGGTGTAATTAAAATTATTGATATGCTTGAGGAATTAGTTACGTCTAAGAAATTAAATAGATTAATTAATTTATCAAATTTCTTAATTCTTCATGTTAATAAAATAGTTGTTAAAAAGATTCAATCAATTGCTAAAAAGAAATATGATGTTGATTTAACTTCTGAACAAATTCAAAGAGTTTTACAAATTGTTTCAATGACTAAAACAATGCTTAAAACACTAGAATTAAATATGGATGGATCTGATTTAGATATTAGTGATGAGGAATTATTAGATAATGAATTTATATTACCTGAAAACTTAAATGTTGTAGTTCTTGCGGGTGGCTTATCTAATGAGCGTAATATTTCACTTAATACAGGAAAAAGTGTATATGAAAGATTAAAGAGTAAGGGTCATAATGTAATTTTACTTGATGCCTTCATGGGTTATGATGAAAAAGAGCTTGAAATTAATGATGCCTTCTCATCATGTGATACATATTCACTTGATTTAGATACTATTTCAACTGAAATTCCAGATTTGTGGGCTGTTAAAAAGCGTAGAGTTGATCAATCTAATTCATTCTTTGGTCCAAACGTTCTTCAAATCTGTAGACAATCAGATATAGTATTTATTGCTCTACATGGTGCGAATGGCGAAAATGGTAAGGTTCAAGCAACATTTGATTTACTTGGAATTGATTATACTGGTACTGATTACTTCTCTTCTGCCGTTTCATCAAATAAGATTGTTTCAAAGCAATTATTTATTAATAAAAAAATACCTGTTCCAAAGGGCTTCCTAATTAAGAAGGAAGAGCCAATTATTGAGCCACAACAAATGAATATTAATTATCCAGTTATTGTTAAGCCAAATAATGGTGGAATTGGTTTAGGTATTACAGTTGCTTCTGATAAGGTTATGTATTTAAAGGCTATTAAGGAAGCCTTCAAATGGGAAAATGAAATATTAATTGAAGAATTTGTTACAGGTCGTGAATTCTCTGTTGGTATTTTAGATGGAGAGGTTCTACCAGTTTTAGAGGTACTTCCACTTAAAACTAAGGATAAGGGTATAAGTAAGAATTTAGCAGGTACTAAACAAAAGGTGTGTCCTGCAAATATATCTAAGGATTTAGAGGAAAAGCTTAAGAAAACTGCTAAGCTTGCTAATGATTCACTTGGACTTAAGATTTATTCTAAGACAGACTTTATAGTTAGATCAGATGGTTCATTTGTATGCTTAGAATGTGACTCACTTCCACATTTAAATGAGGAATCTCAATTAGTTGAGGAAGCACGTGCACATAATATTCCGTTTGATGTATTCGTAGATAAGATTATTGAAGTAAGCTTAAGAAAAAACAACTAAAATTAAAAGAGGGAATTATTCCCTCTTTTTTTACTACCTAATAAATAATATAAATTACTTATTGAAGCTTTCAACTGCTGCTTCTACAACTAGGCCCTTCTTAGCAACGAAGCTACGATTTTCTCTTTCGTCACCGTTTGCTAACTTTTCAACCTTGTCCCAATTCTTACCAGCTAAAACCTTGAATTCAACAGTTTCACCGTCAGCGAATTGCTTAGCTACTACGCCATCTTCAACAAGTACTGCGTTCTTAGGGTTCCATTCTCCTAAATTCTTTGTGTTACCAACAACATAAAACTTCTTTGCAGGTCCTGAAACCTTAATAGTTACTTTTACGTTTGCCATACCTTATCCCTCCTATAGATATAATATACATCATTTTATTTGAAATGTAATCTTAAAAACGCTTTTTTATAAAAATTATTGTATAATATTAATGATTTATATGTGAGGTATCGTATGGGATTAAATTTTCCAATTAAGAAAAAGCCACAAGAAAAAAGAATAAATAAAGCTAATCTAGGAATGGATTTAGAAACTATGATAAATGAATCTAACGAATGGTATTTAGTAAATGACAAGGCTGTCATTCATAAAAAGCCAACTCCAGTTCAGATTGTTAAGGTTGATTATCCTATGCGTTCAAAGGCAGTAATAACCGAGGCTTATTATAAGACTCCATCTACTACTGACTATAATGGAATATATAAGGGTCGTTATATTGATTTTGAGGCAAAGGAAAATCATAATAAAACTGCATTCCCTCTTAAGAATATTCACCCACATCAAATAACACATCTTGAAAATATCATTAAGCATGGTGGAATAGGATTTTTAATTGTTTCATGGAATTTATACAACGAATATTATCTTCTTCCATTTGATGTATGTAAGGAATACTGGGATAATTCATATAAGGATGGACGTCAATCTATTCCATATGAAGCATTTAAAAAAAGAGCCTATCTTATAAAAGAAGGCTTTATTCCAAGATTAAAATATCTTGATGTGGTAGATGAGCTATATTTTAAATAAAATGAAATACAATATAGCTAATTCCAAAGAATATAAATGATGATACTATATCTGTAATAGTTGATATAAATGGCATAGATGCGATTGAAAAATCATATTTTAATTGCGAAATAATTACTGGTACTAAAACACCAATAGATGTTGCCTCAAAGATAGTAACTAAATATATTAGTGCCATTATTAAGGATATAAGTAACGCATCTGTTGTAAAGAATTGTGTTTCTATTATTGCTCTATGTGTTATTTGTTGGTAAAAATAGAATACAACAAATACTATTATTGCAGAAATAATACCAATAACTAGTCCTTTTTCAAACTCGTGTCTCACGAGTTTATTTCTTTCTTTAAACTTTAAGCGCTTATGCTCTAAGATTCTTACAGTCGCGCCTAAGGAGTTCGATGCACAAACACCTGCAATATATAATACAGGCACTATCCAGATAAATAATACTGGATAATTTGTTCTTTCAAAGAAGCCTGTAAGCATAATTGATAAAAGGAAGCTTAAAATTAAAGATATAAACTGCCAAGGAAGTCTTTTTTGTAAGGATATGTTATCCTTTACA
>JAEEHU010000144.1 GCA_016280975.1 Acholeplasmatales bacterium
CTAATTAAGAAAATTAATGAATTACAAAATAAAGAAGTATCTGATTTAGTAAATGATAGATACGAAAAGTATAGAAGAATTGGAAGTGGAAAATAATGAAAATAGCATTCTGTTTTGCAGGACAAGGTAGTCAATATCAAGGAATGGGAAAAGACTTCTATGATAATTTCCCACTTGCAAAGGAAATCTATGATAGCTATCCAGAAATAAGAGATTTATGCTTTTATGATAAGGATAATACATTAAATCAAACTATTAATACGCAAAAGGCAATTCTATTAACAGAATATGTAATAGCTAAGGTATTAGAATCTAAGGGAATTACACCTGAATATACATGTGGACTTTCTTTAGGTGAATATGGTGCTTTATTACTTTCTGATACATGGGATTTAAAGAGCGCACTTGAAATTGTATCAAGACGTGGAGAAATTATGCAAAATGCTCTACCTTTAGGTACAACTAAGATGGTTGCCGTTATTGGACTTTCTCGTGAGAAGGTACAAGAAGGTATCAATGTTGAATCAGGTGTATGTCAAATAGCTAATTACAACTGTCCTGGTCAAATTGTAATTACAGGAGATAATTTAGGTGTTGATAATGCATGTGAGAAATTACAAGCATTAGGTGCACTTAAATTAATTCCACTTAATGTATCAGGTGCCTTCCATTCTAAATTTTTAGATAACGCAGCTAAGGAATTAAGAGTAGTACTTGATAAGTACACTCCTAATACTCCAAAATATAAGATGGTTTATAACTATACAGGTAAAGAAGATGAAAGACCTATCAATGATCTACTTGAGGCTCAAATCCACAATAGTGTTTATTTTGAGGATTCAATTAGATATTTAATGGATAAGGGTGTAGATACATTCTTAGAAATTGGACCTGGTAAGGCTTTATCTGGCTTTATTAAAAGAATTGATAGAAAGATAGCTAATTATTCAATTGGTGATTTAGAATCATTAAATCAAGTTTTAGAGGCTTTAAATAAATAATGATAACTAAAATCAATTTTAAATATCCTTCAAGCTATAATTATTATTTAGTAGATCAAATTGGATCTACTAATCAATTTTTTAAGGATAATTATATGGATTATAGTGATAAATCAATTCTTATCGCTCTATCTCAAACAGAAGGTAGAGGAAGATATGATAGAGTATGGAAATCATCAAATAATGATGTTATATTTTCAATTCTTTTAAAGCATAATAATAATTATGAAATAATAACTCCAGTAGCGATCTGTCAAGGACTTGCTAAGTTTAATATCAAATGTGGAATTAAATGGCCAAATGATATTTATCTAAACGATAAAAAGCTTTCTGGCATATTAATTGAGGATATCTTTGATTCTCATTTTAAGGCATCCATTATTGGTATTGGTATTAATATGACAGATAAGCCTTCAGTATATGGAGTTGGTTTAAATATTGATTCTGATAGATATGATATTATAAATGCTATTATGGAAGAATTTGATAAGCTAATCAATATATCTAAAGATGAGCTTATTAAGCTTTATAAGGAATATAGCATAATTATTGATAGATTAGTTTATTATCATAATAAGCTATATACAGTATCTGATATTGATTTAAATGGTCATTTAGTTTTATCTAGAAATGGAATGAAAATAACTGTTTCATCTGACGAAATAAATATTAAAGAATCATTGAGGTAGTATATGAAATTAAAGGTGAAAGATTTATGCTTAATGGCAATATCTCTTGCCATTTTAATAATTTCATCTAAAATAAGCTTTAATTTAGGTGTTATAACACTTACATTACAGACTCTTTCTGTAAGCTTAATTTCATTTATTCTTAAATGGAAAAGAGCATCTATTGTGTTTTTGACATATATAGTTATGGGCTTAATTGGAATACCAGTATTCTCAACTGGTGGAGGATACCAATATATTTATTCATTATCATTTGGATTTATAATTGGATTTTTTCTATCTAGCTTTATATTTGGTTCAAATATATTATCAAAATATAAATGGACAAATATAATTAAAGGAATACTAGGCTTAGTAGTAATTGATATATCTGGTTTAGTTTATATGTATATAATATTCAAGTTTTATAACAACCAGGATGTATCAATCATGTATGTAATAGAAGTAGGATTACTTCCATTTATAATTAAGGATTTAGTATCAGTAGTACTATCTAGTATTGTTGCGATTAGATTAGAGCCCGCAATTGAAAATATTGGTATATATAATAAAGAGTTAATAAAAAATGATAACCACGAATAAATGGTTATCATTTTTATTTTATTTGTTTAGTTTTACAAAATTCCACCCTTAGTTACTTGATAGCCAAGTGGCTTTTCAAGTGCTTGATCTGCCTCATATTTAGCTTGAGTAATATAATAATCATCGAAGTTATATTCGATTACATATTGCTTAGCAACCTTTTCAGCATTTAATGTATAAGCATATTGTAAATATAAGTATACCTTTGGAGTTTTAACATAGAATGTAAATGGCCAATGTGATACAGCATATGGGAATTTAGCTGAATCATCAACTGTTATAGTCGCAGCCTTTGATGAATAAGATGATGAAAGGGCTGTTTCTAGATTTGATTTAGTAAATGTGATAGTAGAAGTATAATATTTCTCATATGGAATCTCAGGAGCTGATAAGCATAAGCCTGCTCTTAAATAATAAGATGAGGCTACTACCGCCTTAGTTCCTTTAGCTGAATCGAATTCACTTGATTCAGATATAGCAAGTGAGAATTTAAATGCTTTATCAGATGAGTAATTATATTCTGTTGCTTGAAATCTTATATCATATTCGTTTAGCTTTTTATATTCCTCATATGTTAATCTTTCGATTTTATCATACGCAGAATCACCATCATAGAAGTTAGTTGACATATATTCAACCATACTCTTAACACTTGATGCATTTCCTAAGTATTCTGAATCAGTACCAGTAGTTGTCTCTGTTGATGATGTACCATCAGATTGAGTTACAGTTTTAATACCATCATTTGAGAAGGCTCTTGTTTTAAAGCCTGTTGTGCTTCCTATTGATATAAATAATTCGATTAGGATAAATAGAAGGAATCCTAATAGAATAAGTGCAGGAACACCTAAAATAATAATTTTATTTATTAAGCCACGAGTTAGCTTTATTTTTTTATCTTTCATACTACAATAACACCTCATATTTTATTATATCAAATATAAAATTATTTAAAACAAAAATATTATATATTATTATTAATTTAATTAAATAATATTACTCATATTATTTGACTAATCGTAATATTATTAGTATAATAAATTTAGAGGTTTTTTGGGAAAATCTTTAGAAAAATATAACAATTTGGAGGAGCATATGGAATTATGGTTAAGCCTTCTCCTTATTAGTTTGTTTCTTATAATAGGATTATTCGTTGGTTATATTATTCATAAATTAATCATCGATAAAAAAGTAAATTCAGCTAAATCACAAGCAGAAGATATTTTATCTAAGGCACTAGATGAAGCTGAAAAAGCTAAAAAAGAAGCTATTAATGATGCTAAAAAAGAGATTGCTGGTTTAAAACTAGAAGCTGAAAATGATATTAAGGAAAGAAAAGCAACAGTTATCGAACTTGAAAATAAGTTAAATAATCGTGAAGATACATTAGATAGACGTTCATCTAACCTTGATAGACGTGAAGAAATGCTTAATGCAAAAGAATCAAAGATCGATGAAAAAAAGCAAGAATTAGAACAACAAAATAATAAGGTTGAAGCATTACTTAAGGAGCAAGAACAAAAACTCATTGAGATTGCTGGCATGACAGAGGATGAAGCAAGAGATATTATCATGCAAACAGTTCATGATAGTATGCGTGATGAGATTGCTCAATTTATTAAAGATGAGGAAGAAAGAGCAAGAGCTGAGGTTAAGCAAAAGGCTAAAAATGTCTTAGCAATTGCTATTCAAAAATATGCAGGAGAAACTGCAGGAGAGGCAACTGTATCTACTGTTTCACTTCCAGTTGAGGAAATGAAGGGTAGAATAATTGGTAGAGAAGGTAGAAATATTCGTGCCTTTGAATCATTAACTGGTGTTGATTTAATTATTGATGATACTCCAGAAGCAGTAGTATTATCTGGATTTGATCCTGTAAGAAGAGAAATCGCTAAGCGTTCACTTGAAATTCTAGTTACTGATGGTAGAATCCATCCAGGTAGAATTGAAGAGGTTGTTGAACGTTGTAGAGGCGAGGTTGAAATGGTTATACGTGAAATGGGAGAAGATGCAGTATTTAAAACTGGTATCGGAAAGATTCACCCAGATCTAGTAAGATTACTTGGTAGATTAAACTTCCGTACATCTTATGGCCAAAACGTATTAAAGCATTCAATTGAAACAGCCATGATTGCAGGTAAGCTTGCAATTGAAATTGGTGAAAATGAAGTATTAGCAAGACGTGCTGGTTTACTTCATGATATAGGTAAAGCAGTAGACCACGAGATTGAAGGAAGTCATGTTGATATTGGTGTTGAGCTTGCTCAAAAGTATCATGAGCCTAAAGAGGTTATTGATGCCATTGCATCACATCATGAGGATGTACCACCTAAATCAATCATTGCAGTATTAGTTGCTGCAGCTGATGCCCTATCAAGTGCAAGACCAGGTGCTAGAAGCGATAGTATTGAAAATTATACTAAGCGTCTAGAAAACCTAGAGGCTATTTCTAATAGTGTTAAGGGTGTTCAATCATCATTCGCTATTCAAGCTGGTCGTGAGATAAGAGTTATTGTTAACCCAGAAGAGGTTGATGACTTAGAAACAATTTCTATCGCAAGACAAATCAAGGATGAAATTGAAAATAAGCTTCAATATCCTGGTACTATTAAGGTAACAGTAATTAGAGAAACTCGTGCAACTGATGTAGCTAAGTAAATAATAATTAAGAGGGTGGCAATCATCCTCTTATTTTATATGAGGGGTATTTATGAGAATATTATACTTAGGAGATATTGTAGGAGAGAAAACCTTAGATGTACTTAAGGCTAATCTAGATACAATAAAGCGTGAAAATAGAATAAATTTAGTCTTAGTAAATGGAGAGAATGTTTCTGGTGGAAAAGGACTTACTCAAAAGCACTATAAGATTCTAAAGGAGCTTGGTGTTGCAGGTATTTCTATGGGTAACCATACATTTTCTAAATCAGAGATAAAGGAATATATTAATGATGCGACTATTGTAAGACCTGCAAATATCCCATGTAATATTGGAAAGAAAGTCTTATATATTAACTACAATGATAAAAAAATTGCGCTTGTTAATATGATGGGACGAGTATATCAAAATACTCCACTTGATGATCCATTTAAAACAATGGATGAATTACTAAAGGAAATTAAGGCGGATTATATCATTGTCGATTTTCATGGTGATGCTACAAGTGAGAAAAAGGCATTCTTCTATGAATTTAGTGGCAAGGTAGATGCTATTGTTGGTTCACACACTCATACTCAAACTGCAGATGAAGAGGTATATAATAATACATGCTTCATTTCAGATATGGGAATGTGTGGAGCCTATAACTCTATACTTGGTGATGATATAGATGATGTTATTAGAAGATTTAGAACAGGTGTATTTGAAAAATTATCTGTTTCAAATGATAGTTTATATAAGATTAATGGTGTAATTTTAGATTTAGGAGAAAAAAATCAAATTACAAGAGTTAATCTTAAGATAGAAGGTAGAAAATGAGTAAGTTAGATGATGATATTAAAAAGATGTTTTTACCATCATTAAAGGATGCTCGTCTTAGAAAAAATAGAAATGTAGAAACTATTTTCTATAAGGTTGAGGATATTTATAAGAATTTAGGTGTTGGTAAAACATATTATATTTATACATATGGCTGTCAAGGTAATGAGGCAGATTCTGAAGTTATGGCTGGTATATTAGAGTCAGTTGGATATACTAAAGCATCTGACCCACTTGAATCTGATATAGTACTATTAAATACTTGTGCAGTAAGAGAAAACGCAGAACAAAGAATCTGGGGAGTACTTGGCCAATTAAAGGGTAGAAAAAGAACACATCCAGATATGCTAATTGGTATTTGTGGATGTATGCCTCAAGAGGAGCGTGCAACAAATAAGCTTATTGAATCATATGGCTTTGTTGACTTAGTATTTGGTACACATAATAGATTTAATTTACCAAAGCTAATTCATCAAGCATATTTATCAGGCTCTAAGGTTGTAGAAGTATTTTCTAATGAAGGAAATATTTTAGAGAATGCTCCTATGGTAAGAGAATCTAATTTCAAGGCATGGGTTCATATTATGTATGGCTGTGATGAATTCTGCACATATTGTATTGTTCCATATACAAGAGGTCGTGAGCGTTCAAGAAGAAAGGAAGATATTTTAGCTGAGGTTAATGATTTAGTTAAAAGAGGCTATAAGGAAATCACTCTACTTGGACAAAATGTTAATGCTTATGGCAAAGACATTGATGATGGAAGCTATACATTTGGAGATTTATTAACTGATATTGATAAGACAGGAATTCTTCGTGTAAGATTTACATCTCCTCATCCAAGAGATATGGATGAAAAGGCAATTCAAGCAATGAAACTAAAAAGTGTTATGCCTCATCTACATTTCCCTGTTCAATCAGGAAATGATAGAGTGCTTAAAATAATGAATAGAAAGTATACTAGAGAAGAATACCTTTATAAAGTAAAAAGATTAAAGGAAGAGGTTCCTAATATTTCTATTACAACAGATATAATTGTAGGATTCCCTGGTGAAACATACGAGGAATTTAAGGATACTGTTACACTTTCAGTTGAGGCTGGCTTTGAGGGTGCATTTACATTTATATATTCACCAAGAGAAGGTACACCCGCAGCTTCTATGCCAGATCCAATTTCAATTGAGGAGAAGCATAAGTGGTTTGATGAACTAAAGGAAACTATCGATTTAGGCTATTTAAAGGGCAACCAAAGATTCTTAGGTGAGATAGTTGAGGTACTTGTTGAGGGTGAATCTAAATCAGGTGATGGAATGCTATGTGGATATACTCCAAATAATAAGCTAACTCACTTTAAATCAGATGATTTATCTTTAGTTGGAAATATAGTAAAGGTTAAAATAACTGATGCTAAAAGCTGGTTTATGATAGGTGATTTAGTTGAATAGTGTTACAAAATTAAAGGACTATTTTAATAATCTACCAGAGGTTAAAAGAATTCATGAGCTTGAAGGCTATATTGATAATAATCCTAAGATTAATGAATTATTTGATAAGCTTAAAGATATTCAAAAGAAGATGGTTAATGCTCGTGAATTTAACCAAATGAATCAATATAAGGTCTATAAGGACGAATATGAAAAAATAAAAATGGAATTAAATGAAATTCCATTTTATGAAGAATATATTGAACTTTTAGAAATAGTAGATAATATGCTTGTTAATTTCACAAGCGATATTGAATATGAGTTAAATAAAAAGATAAATAGATAAGGGAAGCAAATTTTGCTTCCCTTTTATTATGATACCATCATATCTAAATCATATTCTTTAATTAAATGATACATCTTAGATGGAATTTCTATTTCATAATAGATTCCATCCTCCTGATACTCTCTTTTAATTATTTCTGAATTTTCTTCAATTGTATTTATTAATTCACCCTTACCATATGGAAGAATTAATCTAACATGAGTTCTTGTTTTAGAAACCTCTAAATAAATGGTATCTAATAGCTCATCAACACCAATATCAGCCTTATTTGAATATCTAATAGATTTTTTACCTATAACATTCATATCAGGATCAATTGTCTTATCCCATTTATTTAGTAAGAATACTGTATTAATATCACTCGCATCAAGTGAATATAAAACCTCAGTTACAACACTTAATTGCTCATTAATATATTTGCTTGATGAATCAAGCACATGAATTATTAAATCAGCATTTTTAATCTCTTGAAGTGTTTGATAGAAGCTATTTACTAAATTATGTGGAAGCTTTGATACAAAGCCTATTGTATCAACAAGCATAAATGTTGATTTATTATACTCAAGCTTTCTATTATATGTCTCAAGTGTTGCAAAAAGCTGATCTTTTGCAAGAACTGATTTTTCCTCTGATACTCCACACTTTTCTAATATCTTATTCATAGTAGTTGATTTACCACTATTTGTATAGCCAACTAAAGCAACAATAGGAATATCATTTTTCTTTCTACGTTCAATTTGATTTATCTTCATTTGTCTTTGAGTTATAATCTCAGATTTCAAATGATTTATTTCACTCATTAAATGACGTCTATCAAGCTCACTTTGTGTTTCACCACTACCACGAGTTTTAGTAGATGCGCCACCACCAATTCTTGATTGGTTTTGATGCATAAATTGAATACGAGGAAGAAGATATAAGTCTTTAGCAAGCTTTATTTCAAGCTTAGCACTTAA
>JAEEHU010000145.1 GCA_016280975.1 Acholeplasmatales bacterium
GGCTTATCCATCTTATTTACAGCAACGATAATTGGGCATCCTGCAGCTTGAGCATGAGTAATTGCCTCTTCTGTTTGTGGCATTACACCATCATCAGCAGCAACAACTAATACAACGATATCAGTAATTTGTGCTCCACGTGCTCTCATTTGTGTAAATGCGGCATGTCCTGGAGTATCAATAAATGTAATAATGAAACCATTATGATTTACTTGATAAGCACCGATATGTTGAGTGATACCACCTGCTTCATTTTTAACAACTCTTGAATTTCTAATTGTATCAAGCAAAGTAGTTTTACCATGGTCAACGTGTCCCATGATTGTAACAACTGGTGGACGTGATACTAGCTTTGCTGGATCATCTTCAATAACGAATTCATCAAATCTAGTTACATCAGTTACTACCTCATCCTTAACCTCAAAGCCAAAGTCTAAAGCGACAAGCTCAATTGTCTCTCTATCAATTGTTTGGTTTTGGCTAGCCATGATTCCAAGTTGCATTAATTTCATAACAACTTGAGCAACTGTTTTACCCATTCCATCAGCGACATCCTTAACAGTCATATCAACCTTATAAGTTAATATTCCCTTTTCTTTTGCTGATTCTTTTTTCTTTCCCTTTTCAGGAAGATTTGAGGCTCTTGTTTCTTTATTAGATTTTTTAGCCACATAAATCACCTTACTTTCTTAATAATTTAGAAAACCCTAAGTCAGTTATACCAACAACCATTCTTCCTTTCTTTCCGATTGATTGAGATAATAAATCTGAACTATAAGATTCACAGATATCTACATTATAAAATTTTGCTTTATCAGTTATTTTCTTCTTTGTATTAGCGCCAGCATCAGAGGCTAAGAAAATATAGAATACCTTTTTTGATTTAATGTATTCTGTAACCATCTCTTCACCAGTGATTACGTATCCTGCTTTCATACAAAGACCAAGATTATTTAATGTTTTATCCATAATTATAATAAATTTAATAGCTCCTCATAAATTGTAGCTGGAACACTAACCTCTAGGTGTCTATCTAAAACCTTAGACTTTTGTGCCTTTAGGATAACTTCCTTATCCTTCTTTAGGTAAGCACCTCTTCCGTTAGCCTTTCCCTTTAAATCTACTACTACATTTCCCTCAGGAGTTCTAACTATACGAAATAAATCCTTTTTTTCGCATACTTCTTTTGAGCAGACACAAGTACGTAATACTAACTTTTTTTCTTTCATTAGTTACTTAGCATGTCCTTGAATGCATCAGTTGATGGAATGATATCAATCTTCCATCCACAAGATTGAACAGCTAGTCTAACATTTTGTCCGCTCTTACCAATTGCTAAAGATAGCTGATCATCTGGAACTACAACTCTTGATGTCTTATTCTTAACATCAATTTCAAGTACCTTAGTAACGCTAGCTGGTTGAAGTGAATTTGGAATTAATTCCTCTGGATTATCACTCCACTTATATAAGTCTATTTTTTCTCCACCTAAGGCATCAACAATACCACGAATACGGCTTCCTGCTTCACCAACGCAAGAACCGATTGCATCTACATTTGGATTATTTGAATATAAGGCAATCTTACATCTATCACCAGGATCACGTGCGATACCCTTAATTTCAATTGTTCCATCCTTAATTTCAGGAATGAAGTTTTCCATTAAACGAATAACTAGTTGTCTATCAGTTCTAGAAACTAAAACCTTAGGATTCTTTGGATTTTCTTCAACCTTCTTAATATAAACTCTTAATTGAGAACCAATTACAACATTATCACTTGGTAATAATTCATTAACAGAGATTGTTGTAATAACATTCATACCTAAGTTTAATGTGATAAATTTTTCATTAATATTTGATACTTCTGCTAAAACCATTTCGTTTTCTAAAGCCTTGAAATGCTCAAATGCTTTTTCTCTTTGCTTAACAATAATACCTTGAGTATAAACACTCTTTGCAGCACTAACTTGAGTTCTAGTGAAATTCTTGATATTGATTTGCTCTTCTAAAATATCCCCAATTTTAGCAGATGCCTTAATCTTCTTTGCATCCTCAAGTAAAATTTCAGCTGGCTCCTCTGGGTTTGGTTCCTCTGATAATGCTTCAACAACCTTGTGAATTCCATATAATAATATTTCATTCTTGTCAGGGTTAATAATAACCTTACAAGAAGTATTTCCAAATATCTTCTTATATGAGCTAATTAATCCCTTCTCAAAATTGTCATAAACATCTTGTACTGTAATTCCTCTTTCAGTCGCTAATAATTCAGCGTTCTTGAAAAACTCTTTGTTAATCATCTTTTCTTTCCTCCTAAATTTTAACAGCAAGTCTTATAAGTTTAATGTCTTGTTTTTTTATATCAATTCTTTTTATTCTACCCTTTAAATTTATCTTTACCTTTAGGTTATCATCAATAAATTCTTCAAGGTATCCTTCAAAAATTTGATTGTCATTTTTTTCAACATGAATATACATGCCAACACTATCAGTTATTTCCTCATCATTATCAAGTGTTCTTTCTGCACCTCTTGATGATACCTCAAGCATATATTCAGGCATATCTGAATCATATTTATCAATTCGTTCACTTAAGTATTCATTAGCCTTAGCTAAATCCTCTAGGGTAATTCCACCCTTCTTATCTAGAATGACTCTTAATATTAAACTACCCGCTTCTTTTACAAGCTCTACAGAATAAAATATTAGGTCATTTTCCTTTAAATAAGGGGCTAGAATAGTTTCACATATTTTAATATCCAAATATTTCACTTCCCAATTTAACAAATAAATAAGAGAGGTCGGAACCTCTCTTTTTAAAACCAAGTAAATTATATAATAAGAATCCAAATAAATCAACCATTTATTTATTTTTCTCTTACTACCTTTAGAATTCTTTCATTTCCAATTCTTATAGCTAAATCAAGAGGCGTATATCCAAAATTATCAGGCTTATCTAAATGCTTAAGCTCTCTATATTTTAATACCATCGGATAGTTCTCAATTATGATAGCGTAATGAAGTGGATAATTTTGATAATACTTATATGATTTATACTCCTCACTCTTATCATTTATATAGCTTGATAAGTCATATGAAGGAACTAAATCGTATATCGTATCACCAAATGTCGATCTACAATCTAAGACTGCACCGTACTTTAATAGAATTGAAATAGCTTCTCTATTTTGACTTCTTACTGCATAGAATAGCGGTGTTTCAGATTGATTATTTTTAGCATTAACAAATGCTTTATTATTTATTAGGTATTCTAATATTGAAATATCTCCAGTGTGAGCTGCGATATGAAGTGGAGTCTCACCTGCGAAATTCTTAATGTTAACAATTTTATCATCTAGGTTTAATTTATTTAGTAA
>JAEEHU010000146.1 GCA_016280975.1 Acholeplasmatales bacterium
TTGGTTTTGATGCTAAAACTGGTGTTTGGACTGATATGTATAAATCAGGAATTGTAGATCCAACTAAGGTTACAAGAAGTGCTATTTTAAATGCAGCATCAATTGCTGGTCTATTCTTGACTACTGAAGCTGCTATTGGTTCTTTAAAAGAAAAAGAAGCTAAAACTAACCAAGAAATGTATTAATAAATTTTAATATTAATCTAATTAATAAAAGTAATTTATCAGAAGAGGTATCAAATATAAATGATGCCTTTTCTTTTTAAATATAATAATGAAATAATAAATGTTGATAAGAAGAAAAGTATTATACTATGGACAATATGATATAATAATAAATGAGGTGCTTATAATGAAATGGGTAACAATGTGGGGTAATGCACAATCAAAGGTTATGCCCCAACCAGCAAAATATGCTAAGGATTTAACATTAAGATATCCTATTTTTGTTCCTTTTGATGGAAATAAAATAAGAATAACTTTAGATAATTATTGTGTTGATGAGGATATTAAAATTGATTTAGTATCTGTTGGAATTGGCTCTAGCCTATCTGATGAAATTAAAAGTGATATATCCTATTTAACATTCAGTGGTAAAAAGGAAGTAACAATTAAAGCACATGAATATATTATTTCTGATGAGCTTAATATTAATTTAAAATCAGATGAATATTTAATTGTATCAATTTATATTAAGGACTTTGTTAATTTAACTGGTGGAGTAGATATAATAGGTCCTTTATCAAAGGGATATTTTGCTTATGGTAATCAAATAAATTATAAAAAATTAGATATAAATACTTCAAAGTCAACATCATGGGTATATTTATTTTCTAATGTTGATATTTACACAGATGATATAAATAGGGCTATTATTTGTTATGGAGACTCTATAACATCACAGGATTGGCCAGATTATATGCTACTTGATTTAAGAGAAAGAAATATAAAGAATATATCAGTTATTAGAAAAGCAGTATCAGGAACTAGAATATTACGTCAATATGAATGTATTACATATCAATCATATGGACTTAAGGGTGAGAATAGATTTATGCATGAAATCTCATCTGTAAGTGGAGCAGATACTGTAATAGTTCAGCATGGTATAAATGATATAATCCATCCAGTAGGAGAAGAGGTTAATATATTTAGACCAATGAGTGATCTACCTACATCAAGTGAACTAATTGATGGAATAAATTATTATAAAAAATTAGCAGATAAGCTAAAGCTAAAGTTTATAGTAGGAACTTTACTTCCAATATATAACTGGAGAACGTACGCTTCATTTAGAGAAGAATTAAAGAATGACTTTAATAATCTATTAAGATCTAACTATGACTTTATTGATTTTGAAAAAGAAGTAGGTCAACTCGATAATAATATATGGAAATTTAAGGAAAACTGTGATTCAGGAGATCACCTACACCCATCAAAATATGCGTATAAATTAATGGGCGAGGCTGCTTCTAAAAAGATAAAAGGGTGATATGAGTGATTTTAAATATAAAGTTTGATAATATAGATATGGACTTTTTTAAATTTGGGATTGGTAAAAATATAATGATTCTAATTCCAGGTGTAAGTATTAAATCCGTAATGGAATCAGAAAAAATAATCAAAGATGCCTATAGTATATTTAAAGATGATTTTACTGTATATGTTTTTGATAGAAATAAGAATATGAAAAAATCATATACTATATTTGATATGGCAGATGACATGATTAAAGTAATAGATAGATTAGAATTAAAAGATATCTATTTAGCTGGTGCCTCTCAAGGAGGGATGATTTCAGCTATTGTTTCTTATAAAAGACCTGATTTAGTAAAAAAGTTAAGCATCAATTCAATTACAGCAATAGTTAATGATAATTATTATTTATTCTTTGATGAAATGATTAGATTATTAAATGATAATAATCTTGATTTAGTTGTAGATATGTTTATGAAGAAGGTGTATTCCAAAGAATTATATGAATCTACTAAGGATTCTATGGCACCATTTATAGCAAGTATTACTGATGGTGATATAGATACCTTTATTATTGAATGTGAAGCATTAAAGGATTTTAATATTTTAGATGATATTAAAAATATAAAATGTGAAACATTAATTATTGCAGGAAAGCTTGATTTGGTATTTAATTATAATGATTCAATTATTATAAATAAAAATATTAAGAATTCTAAATTATATATTTATGATAATTATGGTCATGCTTTATATGATGAGGCATTAGATTTTAAAGAAAGAGTATATAGTTTCTTTAAAAGTTAGGGAGGAAAATATGAAAAAAATATTTGGACTATTTATAACATTACTATTTATTTTTGCACTTGCAGGCTGTAAGAGTAATAATTATTTTACTTTATGGAAGAATGATTGTGATAGCTTAACTACTCTTAAAAACTATGTAGAAGATGTAACAAATAAGAATTCTAAAAACTATATTCCAGTTGAGGATAGAATCGCAACATTTGATATGGATGGTACATTTATAGGTGAGCTATATAAAACATATTTTGAATATAATATGCTTGAATATAGAGCACTTGATGATGAAACATATACTAATAAGGATCAAAGTGTTGTTGAGGCAGGAGAGGCAATAAGAAACTTTGTTAGAAATGATGTTGCACTTCCTAGTGACTTTGATATGATTCATGCACGTGCAGCAGCTAAAGCATATGCTGGAATGACTCTAGCTGAATTTGATACTTACGTAAAGGAATATGCTAAAAAGACTCCATTTGGATTTACTGGAATGACTTACGCAACAAGTTTTTATAAGCCAATGCTTGAGGTATTTAAGTATTTAGAGGCTCATGATTTTACATATTATGTAGTATCAGGATCTGATAGATTTATATGTAGAGCTTTAGTTGAGTCAATTGGAATTGCACCTAATAGAGTAATTGGAATGGACGTTGTATTAAAATCAACTCTTCAAGGAGAAGAGGATGGTGTTAAATACACAATGAATTCATCTGAAACTTTAGTTAGAACTGACGAATTGATTATTAAGAATCTAAAGACCAATAAGGTAAAGCAAATAGCTCAAGAAATAGGTAAAATACCAGTATTATCATTTGGTAATAGTGGTGGAGACTCTGCAATGCATAATTACTGTAAGAGTAACCCTACATATAAAACAGAGGTATTTATGCTAATAGCTGATGATAATATAAGAGATCACGCAGACTTAGCTGAAACAGAAAGAAGAAGATTAGAGTGGGTTCGAAATGACTATAATATCATTTCAATGATGAATGATTTTAAAACTATCTATGGTGATGGTGTAGAAAAGGTAGCATTTCAATTTTAATTATTAGACACATAAGTTTTTCTTATGTGTTTTCTTTTTTATAATCTGGTACCATAAAAAATATTAAAACTGGTTATTTTATTAGAACCAATAGTGAGTATAATTTTTGGTATAGGAGATGATTAGTTATGAAAAATAATGATATTTTAAAAAGGGTTATAATAGTTGCGATGCTATCAGCACTATGCTGTGTTGGAACATTCATTCAAATAAGAATGCCTGCAGGAGATTTTGTTCACCTTGGTAACTTTGTAATGATTATATCTGCCTTATTATTAGGTGGAATAGAAGGTGGACTTGTAGGAAGCTTAGGAATGGGACTATATGATATTATATTTTATACAACTAAGCCATCAACAATAATAAGAACTATTGTATTAAAGTTCTTAATTGGTTTTATAGTTGGATCTTTATTTAGACTAATTCTAAAGAAGAATTCAAATACAAAAAGATTACTATTTATTTCATCAATTGTAATGCTTGTATTCTTCGTGTTTAGCTTAGTAGTATTCTTACTTGGTGATTTTACAAATTTCAATTTTGATTCAGGATTAAATTCAGTAATTAAGCTTAATTTATTTGGTCAAGTAAAGGAATTAAAGATATCTTTATATATTCCAATATTCTCATTTATATTCTTTTTGGGTACTTTACTTGCTGCAATATTCTCATTTAAATTGTCTAAAAGAAGTCAAGCAGCCCTATTCTCTGTTACAGTTGCGATATTTGCAAATATCCTAGGAGAATTCTTCTTAAGATGGTTACTTGAGGGATTCATGGTTCAAGATTCTAATTTCACAGTATCACTTGTTACTGCAACATCAAAAATTCCAGGATCAGTTATTACCGGATTTATAAGTGTATTCTTAGCAGTATTAATCTATGAACCAATTTATAGAGCATTAAAGCATACATTATTATTTAAGGATAATACAGAATTTAGTATTGATTTATCTAAAACAGAAAATGATAATGTAGATACTAATACACAAACTGAATTGCATTTAGAAAAATAAGAAGATTTCGAATCTTCTTTTTTCTTTACTTAAAGAATTAATAATGTATAATAAAACAAGAAAGAAGGATGAGTCATGTTAACTCCAAAGCAAAAGGTATATTTAAGAAGCTTAGCTCAAAAAATAAAGCCAACATTCCAAATTGGAAAGGAAGGCTTATCAGATAATTTACTTAGAGATGTAAACAATTATTTAAATAAGCATGAGCTTATGAAAATATCTATTTTACAAAACTCTTTAGTAGAAAAGGAAGACTGTGAGGAATTCTTTACAAAAGATGGTATTGAATTTGTTCAAGCTATCGGAAGAGTAATAGTTTTATATAAGCATTCTGATACAGTTAAGGATCCAATAAAATTACCTATAAAAAATAGCAAATAAAGATGGAAATGATTTTCCATTTTTATTTTTTTTATGTTAAAATATTTATAAATATTTTTCGAGGGTGATTTATATGAAAAGAATGATTTTAGTAGATGGAAACTCACTTATGTATAGAGCATATTATGGAATGAGTGCAAATGGTAATTTAACACAAAATTCTAAGGGCTTATACACTAATGCAATATACGGCTTTATAAGAATGATGAATCCACTACTTAGTCAATCATACGATGCGATTTTAGTTGCCTTTGATGCAGGTAAAAAAACAGTGCGTCATGAATTAATGAAGGATTATAAGGCAGGACGACCTCCTATGCCTGATGAATTCCGTATGCAAATTTCATATATTAAAGAATTCTTAGATATAGTAAATGTATGTCACTATGAAAAGGAATTATATGAGGCTGATGATATCATTGGTACTATGTCTAAAAAAGGAGAAGCACTAGGCTATCATGTAGATATCTATTCATCTGATAAGGATTTATTACAGCTTGTAAGTGATAATACAACTGTTCATATGAATAGAAAGGGTATGAGTGATTTAGATGACTATACTCCATCCTCATTCTTTGAAAGATATCAAATCACCGTAGAGCAATTCATTGACCTAAAAGCGATGATGGGAGATAAGAGTGATAATTTACCAGGTATTCCAAAAATAGGTGAAAAAAAGGCTGTTAAATACCTTAATACCTATGGTTCACTTGAGGGTATTATTTCTCATATGGATGAAATTAAAGGCGCTGATGGTGAAACTATTAGAGAAAACTATGAACAAGCACGCTTATGCCGTAAAATGGCAACAATCATTCGTGACTTTGATGTAGATATTAGTATTGATGATATTTCTAAGAAGGATATAAATGTTGAAAGATTAGTATCTTTTTATAATGAATTAGAATTCAAATCATTATTAAAGGAAATAAATCTTAAAGAAGATATTAACACTGATATTGAGGAATATGAGATTATTGATAATCCAATGAGATTATCTGAAATATTAGTTCCAAATTCAGCTTTTGTCTTTGAAACATTTGATTATAATTATCATAGATCACCACTTTTAGCAATTGGTATTAAAAATAATAAAGGCTCATTTATATTAGAACCAGACCTAATCTATATGAGTATTGATTTAAATTTATACTTAGCTGATAAGAATAATCATAAGATGGTATTTGATTATAAAAGATGCTTTGTATTATTAAAGAGATTTGGCTTTGATTTAGAGGGTGTTGATTTTGATTTATTACTAGCAACATATATCCTAAATCCTAGTGTTGCAAAGGATGAATTTAAGGGTATAAGCGAATACTATAATTATGATGATGTATATTTTGATGAACAAATATATGGTAAGGGTGCTAAAAAGGCAATACCTGAAAAGAAGAAAATCTATACTCATGTAATTAAAAAGGTTAATGCTTTATATGAGCTTAAAAATGAAGCAATAGAAAGATTAAATAAAAATAATCAATTAGAGCTATTAACTGAAATTGAAATTCCACTATCAAGAGTACTTGGTAAGATGGAATTTGAAGGTATGAGAATAGATATAGAGGAATTAAATAGACAAGAGCATGAGCTAT
Source organism: Acholeplasmatales bacterium (assembly GCA_016280975.1). Classification (GTDB taxonomy): domain Bacteria; phylum Bacillota_I; class Bacilli_A; order Acholeplasmatales; family Anaeroplasmataceae; genus Anaeroplasma. Next base: position 6,323 of record JAEEHU010000146.1, read on the forward strand.
TTAATTCAATTACTGATTTAGAAAAGAAGATATATGAGCTTGCAGGAAAGGAATTTAATATATCTTCACCTAAGCAATTAGGTACATTACTATTTGAGGATTTAAATATCCCATATCCTAAGAAAAAGGGAAATAGCTACTCAACTGATATTGATATATTAGAGGCTATAAAGAAATATAATCCAATTGTTGATTATGTGATTGAATATAGAGCTAAGACTAAATTATATTCAACATACGTGGCAGGGCTTCGTGAAATGATCTATCCTGATAATAAGGTTCATACAATTTATCAACAGGCCTTAACTCAAACAGGAAGATTATCATCTATTGAGCCTAACCTTCAAAATATCCCAATTAGAACAGAAGAGGGACATTTAATAAGAAAGATGTTTATTCCTTCAAAGGACGGAAATACAATGTATTCTGCCGATTACTCTCAAATAGAATTAAGAGTATTATCTCATATGGCAAATGTTAAGCATTTAAAGGATGCCTTCTTAAATGGTGAGGATATTCATACTAGAACTGCACAAATGGTATTTAATAAGACTGAAATCACTAAAGAGGATAGAAGAAGAGCTAAGGCAGTTAACTTTGGTATTGTCTATGGAATATCTGCTTATGGCTTAGCATCAGATTTAGGTATAACAAATTCATTAGCATCAGAATTTATAAAGAAGTATTATGAGGCATATCCTGAAATAAAGGAATTTATGAATAATACTATTGAATTTGCCGAGAAGAATGGTTATGTTACAACATTAAAAAATAGAATTAGATATATACCTGATATTAATTCAAAGATCTATATGCAAAGAGAATTCGCAAAAAGAACTGCGATGAATACTCCAATTCAAGGAAGTGCCGCAGATATTATTAAGATTGCGATGGTAAAGGTTGATAGACGCTTAGAGGAATTGAAATTAAAGAGTAAGCTTTTAGTTCAGGTTCACGATGAATTAGTATTTGAGGTTGAAAAGGGCGAAGAGGAAATATTAAGACAAACTGTAAAGGAATGCATGGAAAATGCAGTTAAGCTTGATGTTCCACTTGTTGCAGATGATTCATTTGGAAATAACTGGTATGAGGTGAAATAATGGATCCAATTTTATCAAGAAGAAGTGTAAGAAAATTTGATTTAGATAAAAAGATACCATATGATGATTTAGTTGAGCTATGTAAGGTAGCTGAGTCTGCCCCTACAGCACGTAAACAAAAATCAAGAAGATATGTAATAATAGAAAACAAGGAATTAATATTAGAATTATCTAAGATTTACACTAAATCAACTATGAGAGTTGAGGAATGTAATCAAATGATTGCGATTATTGGTATTAATCCGGATAATCTTCCTTGTCCTGATTTTGAGGTGATTGATTTATCATGCGCTGCCGAAAACATTATGATTAAGGCAACAGAAAAGGGAATTGGAAGTGTTATATTAGGTACATATCCAAGTAAGGATAGATATATACCTGCAAATAAGCTATTAGATATCCAAAATGGAGATTTCGTATTTGCGTTTATTTGTTTAGGTTATCCTATTGATAAGGATTCGTTTTATGATTCTAATAAGTTTGATATAAGTTTAGTAACACATATAAAGGAATAAAATTATGCCTGAATTACCAGAAGTAGAAACAGTAAGAAGAGTATTAGAAGGATCTATTGTTAATAGAAAAATAGAAGATGTTATAGTAAAATATCCACCTATTATTTCAGATGATTCTGATACTTTTAAGAAAAATGTAATAGGAAAGAAAATAGTTTCTATGTCAAGATTAGGTAAATTTCTAATCTTCAATTTAGAAAATGGAAATATCATATCTCACTTAAGAATGGAGGGTAAATATTTCTATTTAAAGAAGAATGAGCTTGATAATAAGCATATTCATGTCAAATTTATATTTGATAATGGATATGAGCTTTTATATCAGGATGTCAGAAAATTTGGCAGGATTTGTTATAAGGAGAATAATGATCTTTACTCAACAAAACCTTTAAAAGATGTAGGAATTGACCTAATATTGAATAAAGAATTTGATTATAGAAATATTTATGATAAAATATTAAGTAGGGCAATGGCCATTAAAACCGTATTGCTTGATCAATCAATTATTGCCGGACTAGGTAATATTTATGTTGATGAGGTATTATTTAAATCATCTGTTAACCCTCATAAAAAGTCAAATGAGCTAACATTTGACGAGGTTAAGAGGATAGTTGACAACACGATTTCGATTTTATCTAAGGCAATAGAATATAAGGGAACTACTATCAGAAGCTATACATCAAGCTTAGGTGTAAGCGGAGGATATCAGGACTTTTTAATGGTTCATACTAAAACAGTTTGTCCTACATGTAAGAATGAGTTAATTAAGGATAGAATTAACGGAAGATCGACATATTATTGTAAATATTGTCAGAGGTGAAGTAAACTATGAAGAGAATCATAGGTGTTACTGGTGGAATTGCAAGTGGTAAAAGTAATGTTTGTAGCATTATTTCTGAATATTATCCAGTGATAGATTGTGATAAAATTTCAGCCGAATTAAGTCAAAAGGGAAAGCCAGTTTATAATGCGATAGTAGAAAAATTTGGTGATGAATTCCTTGTTGATGGTGAAATTGATAAAAAGAAGCTTGCTAAATTAATATTCAATGATTTAGAAGCAAAAAAGATTCTTGATTCTGTTACTCATCCAATCATAATCGCAGAGGTTATGGAAAGAATCAATAAAATACCAGATGGTTTGGTATTCGTTGAAGCACCTTTATTATATGAGGCTAATTTCGATAAGGAATGCGATAAGGTAATTTGTGTATTTTTAAGTAAGAAATATCAAATTAGACGTTTGATGGAGCGAGAAGGAATTGATGAAGACTACGCTTTAGCAAAAATTCATTCTCAAATGGATTTATATATGAAAAGAACACTTGCAGATTATGTAATCGATAGTAAAGGAACTTTTGATGAAACTAAGAAGCAAGTTCTTGATATTATAGAAGAGATTAAAAGGAGTGTATAATTATGGCAATTATTGAAACAAGCGAAAATGCAAAGGATTTACCTTTACAAACACATTATTATAAGGCAACTTATAAGCAAGTAAAGGAAGTTTATCTTGCACACTTAGAAACATTAAAGCATAAGGTTGTATCAGTTAATGATGACTATTTAGAAGTTTATTCTGAAGTACCTCATATGTTTGTTGTTGCTAAATTTTTCAGTCCAGAAAATACAGTTGAAACAGGAATTGATTTTTATGTTGATGCTGAATATCTAGTAGGAAGTAATAAGAAGGCAATCAAATTCATCGAATCAGTCTATAAAAAGATTGAAGAGAAATATGAGTTTAAAGGAACAGCTTTACATAAATAATTATGCCTTCAAAGCTATTAGATGAAAAATCTAGCTTTCAAGTATATTCAAGCTTTTCATTATCAGCAGATGATGTAAACTCATTATCGTTACTTTACGCACCACTTATTGGAAGTGATGCGTTTACTATTTATATGGGCTTACAATCACTATTAGAAAGAAACAATTTAAAAAGTGAAACATACACTCATCAAAACTTTTTAGATATGTATTCTTATAAGTCAACTGAGTTCTATAAAGCAAGAATCAAGCTAGAAGCAATTGGCCTACTTATTACTTATATCAATAATGATGGTAATTATATTTATATTATTACTCCACCATTAACTCCTAAGAATTTTATTAAAGATGCACAGCTTGGCCTATTCCTATACGGGAAAATAGGAGAAGAGCTATTTGATAAAATTTATAATCACTTCAAGATAGATACAATAAATAAAAAAGATTATAAAAATATTACATCTTCATTTGATGATGTGTTTAAATCAGGCTTAGATTTAGATAAGACTTATAAGAAGTTTGATTATCTACTTGGTAAGAATCCAAGCCAACCAATTAAATTAAAGAACACTCAATTTGATTTTGATAAATTTTATAAGGAAATTAATCCTGAATTTCTAGAATCAGGCTTAACAAATCAATTTAAAAATCAAATTGTTAACCTAGCATTCTCATATAATTTTAGTGAGGGTGAAATGGTATCATTATATTCAGATTCTATTAACAAAAGAGGTCTTTTTGATTATAAATTGTTAAAGAAATCTGCGAATAATTACTTTGTCGCAAAGCATAACATGAAGGCTCCTGTATTAGAGGATAAGGAAGTTGATGAGAAATTTGATTCAACTAGTGATTTAGTAGAATTTTTAGATAACGCAAATCCAGAAATGCTATTTAACGCATTAAGTCTTCCTTTTGATCCAGCATACTTTGATACAGCTAATGAAATATATACTAAGATTGAGCTTCCACGCGGAGTTTTAAATGCAATGATATTAAAGGCAGTTAAGCTTTTAGGTGAAATGCCAAAATTTATGTATATTAAAAAGATGAGTAATACTTGGATTGAGGATAATATATTTACAACAATTGACGCTGTTAAATATATTACTGAAGCTAAGGGTTACAAGCCTTTAAGCAAAGATGATGATAATGATAATGGAGGCTTTAGAGAGCTATGATAGATGATAAGAAAATAGAAGAATATCTAAAGTCTTTACAAAAAGCATTACCAGATTATAATGTAACACTTGATAATTTAAGTGATTTTGATCTTTTATTTAAAGAAAAGAATAATTGTAAAAAGTGTAAGAATCTTGCCTCATGTCAAAATGAGAATATAGGCTTTTATACTGAATGTGAAAATGACACATTCATTTTAAAAAAATGTAAATATAAGCTTGTTAAGGATGAAGAAAATAAAAAGAATAAGCTAATTAAGACATTATACATTCCTAGAACTATTGTTGATGCTAAATTAGATAACTTTGATACTAATACCCTATCTCGATCAAAGATTTATACATTTATTAATAATCTTTTATCAAATTGGGATAATCCTGAAAAGTGTGGCTTATATTTATATGGTTCATTTCAAATAGGAAAAACATACACACTTGGTGTAATTGCAAATGAGCTTGCAAAAAGAAATATTGAATCATTATTAGTATATTTCCCTGATTTAATCATTGATATGAAAAATGCATTAAATGAGGATAATACTAGATATGAGGATTTATTTAATAAGCTTAGAACTGTAGATGTATTAATGCTTGATGATTTTGGTAGTGAGAATATGACTCCATGGGTTAGAGATGAAATATTATCACCTATTCTAAACTATAGAATGCTTGAGGGTAAAATCATGTTTATTTCATCAAATATTTCACCAAAGCATTTAATTGATTATCTAGCAATAGATAATAAGCCTCAGTCAAAATTAAAGGCAGAAAGAATAACAAATAGACTTCAATCTCTAGTAACTTCAATATCAATGGATGATACTGAAAAATATAAGAGATAAGTCACTTGAAAAATACAAAGCCTAATAGTATAATTAGGTAATCATCGATGATGAGGGACGAGATATTATATATATCTTTTTAGAGATAATGCGGTTGGTGAAAGCATTAAGGATAATATAATTATTACTACCCTTTAGATAAATAGAGGAAATGCTATTTCGGTTAATTCCCGTTAAAGAATTTTAAAGTGTTAAAGTATAGCAATGTACTTTAGAACTAAGGTGGTACCGCGGTTTAATTCGTCCTTAAGATTTTATCTTAAGGATTTTTTTTATAAGGGGGTTTTTATTATGGTAAAAGTAGAATTAAAGGATGGAAGCATTAAAGAGGTTGAAAAGGGTACACTTATTGTTAGTGTAGTTAAGGAACTTTCTAATAGCTTACTAAAGAAGGCAATTGTTGCTAAATTAAATGATAAGGTTGTTGATTTAAAGACACCTATTAATGAGGATAGTAAGCTTGAGGTCATTACTCCAGAGGATAAGGAAATCTCTTTTGAGGTTATCAATCACTCTTGTGCACACTTACTTGCTCAAGCTATGCAAAGATTATATAAGGGTACACTTTGTGGTGTAGGTCCTGCAATTGAAGAAGGATTCTATTATGACTTTGCAGTACCTGAGGCTGTAACTGTTGATGATTTAGCAAAGATTGAAGCTGAAATGAAGAAAATTGCTAAAGAGGATTTAGCTATTAATCATTATTATTTATTAAAATCTGATGCTAAGGCTAAGTTTAGCTATGATAAATATAAGATTGAATTAATTGATGCAATCGATGATGACAATGTTGGTATTTATGAACAAGGCGAATACGCTGATGTTTGTCGTGGACCACATGTTATTTCAACTGGAAGATTAAAGAATTTTAAATTATTATCTGTTGCTGGTGCTTACTGGAGAGGAGACTCTAAGAATGAGGTATTAACTCGTATTTATGGTACTTGCTGGAATACACCTGAGGAATTAGATGATTATTTAAAGCTTATAGAGGATAGAAAAGCACGTGATCATAGAAAGCTTGGTAAGCAACTTGGTATTTTCATGTTTGATGATCTAGTTGGTAGAGGTCTTCCTATGTGGTTACCTAATGGATTTATCGTAAGAAGATTATTATCTGATTATATTATCGACAAGGAAATCGATTTAGGCTATAACCATGTATTAACTCCAGCTATTGGTAATGTTGAATTATATAAGACTTCAGGTCACTGGGCACACTATAAGGATGATATGTTCCCAAAAATGGATGTTGATGATGAATCATATGTATTAAGACCTATGAACTGTCCACATCATATGGTTATGTTTAGATCACAACTACATTCATATAGAGAATTACCATATAGAATAGCTGAAATCGCAGCTGACTTCAGATTTGAAGCATCTGGTGCCTTAACTGGTATTGAACGTACAAGAGCATTCTACCAAAACGATAGCCATATTTTCTGTATGCCTAGCCAAATTGGTGATGTGTTCAAGGAAGTAGCTAAGCTAATACTTGATGTATATAATGATTTTGGATTTAAGAATTATAAGTTCAGATTATCATTAAGAGATCCTAATGATACTGAAAAGTACTTCGGTAACGATGCACTTTGGGAAAGAAGTGAACGTGAATTAAGAGAAGTATTAAATCAACTTGGTGTTGAATATTATGAGGCAATCGGTGAGGCTGCATTCTATGGACCTAAGTTAGACGTTCAAGTTAAATCAGCTATCGGCCATGATGTTACATTATCAACAATTCAATTAGATTATCAACTTCCTGAAAGATTTGAATTAACTTATATTGATGAGAAGGGTGAAAAGGCTCGTCCAGTTGTTATCCATAGAGCAATCCTAGGATCAATGGATAGATTCGTTGCTTTCCTACTTGAGGAAACTAAGGGTGTATTCCCAGTATGGCTAGCACCAGTTCAAGCTAAGATTATTCCAGTTAATTTAGAATATCATAAGGAATATTGTGATAATTTAGTTGAAGTATTCAAGAAGAATAAGATTAGATTCCAAACTGATTATAGAGACGAAAAGTTAGGATATAAGATTAGAGAGGCTCAAACTCAAAAGATTCCATTCCAATTAGTTGTTGGTGATAACGAGGTTAAGAATGGTACTATCACATATCGTAGATATGGTGAGCAAGCTCAAACAACTGTGTCAGTTGAAGAATTCGTTAATATGATTAAGGATGCTAAGGAAAATTTAAAATAAGAAAGAAAATTGGTCTTTTTTAAGGCCAATTTTTGAGGTATTTTATGGAAAAGATAATTATTAAGGAAAATGAAAGAGAATTTTCAAAAGAGGATTTAAATATCGCATCTAAGGAAGTATTCCTTCATATGGGATTTTTAACTTTATTATCTGGAATTGTTATAACTATAATAGGTATAGTAGTATTTGGTATATCATTTATATTTAATATGGATATGGGAATAATGGTACCAGGTATAGTTATAATAGTATGTGGAATAATATTTATGGGAATGTATTTTTATATGCTTTATAAAACATCTCATAGAGAATATAAGAACACAAAATATAAATATACATTCTATGAGGACGATTTTAGAGTATCTGTTGAATCTGAAACTGAAAAGAATCATGCGATAGTAAAGTATGGTAATTTATATAAGGTTGTAAGAAAGAAGAATTATACATTCTTATTTATTAATAAGATGAAATCATATTTCTTCTTAAATAGTGATTTTGATGAGGAATTCTTTAAATTTTTAAAGAGTAAAGTTACAAATTATAAGGATTGATAAAAAATGGCGCTTTTAGAAGTAGAGGGTCTTAAATTTAAATATACTGATAATGATTTATTTAACGAGGTAGATTTTAGAATATTACCACATGATCATATTGTAATAGTTGGTGATAATGGCTGTGGTAAATCAACATTTATGAATTTGATTTGTAAAAATCTAATTCCTGATAGTGGTTCTATTAAATGGTTAAATAATGTTAAATATGCATATTTAGATCAACATTTAAAAGTAAATAATGATGTTACAATTAGGGATTATATCGTTGATGTTTTTAAGCCTCTATTTGATAAGGAGGCCTTAATGAATTCTTATTATGAAAAGCTAGCCTATTGTGATGAAAAGGAATATGATAAGTATTTAAATTATGCTAATCAAATTCAAGAGGACTTAGAGAAGAATAATTTCTATTGGATTGATTCAACTTTAGGTAATATGATTAATGGCTTAGGTATTAGTGAGTATGGCATGGATACAATGCTATCTAAGCTATCTGGTGGTCAAAGAGCTAAGGTTTATTTAGCTAAGCTGTTATTAGAAGCACCAGATGTACTATTAATGGATGAGCCAACAAACTTCTTAGATTCAGCACATATTGAGTGGCTTTCAAAGTATTTAAAGGATTTTAAAAAGGCATTTGTTGTTATTAGCCATGATGAGGAATTCATTATGGAAATAGGAGAGGTTATATATAATCTTTCTAATAAGAAGATGACTAGATATAATATGCCTTATTTAAAATATAAGGAAGAAAAAGAATTAAGAGATGAGCAATATAAAAATGCTTATCAAAACCAACAAGCATTTATAAAGAAAACACAAGAGTTTATTAAGAAAAATATCGTTAGAGCAACTACAACTAAACAAGCTCAATCAAGAAGAAAGATGCTTGAAAGAATGGAAAAGCTTGAGCGTCCAGTTAACCATAGCCCAATGACATTAGAATTCCCATTTTCAAAGGGCTTAGGTCAAGAGGTACTTAAAATTAAGGATCTAACTGTAGGCTATGGTGATAAAAAGGTCTTAGAAAATTTAGATATTTTAATTAAACATAATGAAAAAGTAGTTATTCTTGGTAAAAATGGTGTTGGTAAAACAACTATTATTAAAACAATAATGGGAATAATACCAAAATTATCAGGTGATTTTACTTGGAATCCATCTGCCGATTTAAATTATTTTTCGCAGGAAGAAAAATTTGATGATAAGACAAATGCGATTAATTATTTAAGATATTATTATCATTTAAAGACTGATGGTGAATTAAGAAGTGTACTAGCTCGTGCTGGTATTAAAAATGATTTAGCATTACGCCCATTATCTGAGCTTTCAGGTGGAGAACAAACAAAAGTAAGGCTTGCCCTTATGACTATGAAGAAGTCAAATGTCCTTATATTTGACGAGCCTACAAATCACCTAGATCCAGTATCAAAAATGGAATTATGGGAGTCAATTGATAAGTTCCCAGGTAGCGTAATTTTAGTCACTCATGAGGACGATTTTTATGAGGGATTAGTTGATTTAAAATTAGAGTTCAGCGAATAAAAATATTCCTTGACTTTTATCATATCAAAACTTATAATTATTAAGGCTGAGGTGATTTTATGAAGTTTACTTTAGCACAGCTAAGGAAATTTAATATGCCTTATTCATATAGTGAAGACTTAGATTTATCTAAGGATTTAAATGGCTTTGAGGATATCAAATCTTCATCATTATGCCATGTAGACTATATAATTAAGGAAAGAGGAGACGAAACATATCTAGTTGAGTTTAAATATCAAATAGATTTAGTTTTAGAGGACTCAGTTTCCCTAGAAGAGATTCCTTATAAAATTAAGGATGAATCAAGCGAATTATATACTACCGATAAGGAAAATAGTGATGCCACAATTATTGAAGGTATTACACTAGATACCTATGAGGCAGTATTAACAGAGGTTTTATCTTCTAAGCCTATGTCAATTACTAATCATCAATTTGAGGATGATAGTGCTGATTATGAGGAGGAAGAGGAGGATAAGATTAATCCAGCATTCGCAAACCTAAAAGATTTATTGAAATAGGAGGATTAAAAGATGGCAGTACCTTTTCGTAGAGTGTCAAAGAGCAAAAAAGGAATGAGAAGATCACATTTAGCATTAAATGTTCCTGGTATGATTGCTTGCCCTAACTGTGGTGAATTAACATTAGCTCATAGAGTATGTTCAAATTGCGGTTACTATAAAGGAAAGCAAGTAGTAGCACAAAAGCAAGAATCTTCTGAAGAATAATTTTTAAATTAATAATTAATAGAAATAGACTCCAGGGGAGTCTATTTTCTATTTAATCTTATAAAATATGCTATAATAATTATGAAGTGAGTTGATATAGATGGATAATTATATTCATAAGAGTGTTTTACTTAATGAGGCAATAGAAGGCTTAGATATTAAGCCTAGTGGAATATATGTTGATGCCACATTAGGTGGAGGAGGACACTCAAGTCATATATTAGAAAAATTAACAACTGGTCATTTATATGGCTTTGATCAGGATGATTATGCGATTAATAGGGCAACTGAGGTTCTATCTAAAATAGGTAGTAACTATACTATTATTAAGTCTAATTTTGTTAATTTAAAAAATGAATTAAATAAATTAGGTGTAGATCATATAGATGGTATTTTATATGATTTAGGTGTTTCATCATTTCAGCTTGATATACCAGAGCGTGGCTTTTCATATAATTATGATGCCCCACTTGATATGAGAATGAATCAAAACCAAGAATTAACTGCAGAATATATAGTTAATAACTATTCCTATGATGAAATAGTAAAAATACTATTTAGATATGGAGAAGAAACCTTTTCTAAGCAAATCGCAAGAAAGATAGAAGAGGTTAGAAAGACTAAGCATATTAAAACAACCTTTGAGCTTGTTGATATAATTAAGAGTGCCCTACCTCAAAAGGTATTAAGAGCTAAGGGACATCCTGCTAAACAAACATTCCAAGCATTAAGAATTGCCGTAAATGATGAGCTTCAGGTATTTGAAAAGTCAGTACTTCAAGCCTTTGATATGCTAAATGCTAATGGAAGAATAGTAGTAATTACATTCCACTCTTTAGAAGATAGAATATGTAAAACAATATTTAAGGAAAAATCAACTGTTGATATTCCAAAGGGTCTTCCTATTGCCAATATAAATAAGGCTCCATTTGAGCTAGTAACTAAGCATCCTATTACTTCATCAGAGGAAGAATTAAAGGAAAATAATAGAGCCCATAGTGCTAAAATGAGAATAATTAAAAAAATAGCTGAGCAATAATGCTCGGCTATTTTATTTTACTTTAGTAATAATCTTATTTCTCCATTATTCGCATCTAAGACATATTCAACATTAGGCTTAATTTCACCTTTAATAATCTTAGTTGCGATAAATGTTTCAATATATTTTTGAATATAACGCTTGACTGGTCTTGCACCATATTCCTCATCAAATGATTCATCAAGAATATATTTCTTTAGGCTATCAGTATAAGTGATATTAATTTCTTGTTGTAACAATCTTACATTTAAGTTATGTAACAACTTAGAAACAATCTTATATTGAGTATCCTTTGTAAGAGGATTAAACTTAATAATCTCATCAATTCTATTCAAGAACTCAGGCTTAAATGATTGTTTTAATAATGCTTCAACCTTATTATAGGCATCCTTATCGTGAGATAGTAGTAATTCACTACCTAGATTAGATGTCATAATAATTATAGTATTCTTAAAATCAACTGTTCTTCCTTGAGAATCAGAAAGTCTTCCATCATCTAGTATTTGAAGAAGTATATTAAATACATCATGATGTGCTTTTTCTATTTCATCAAATAGAATAATAGAATATGGATTACGTCTTACCTTTTCAGTTAATTGACCACCCTCATCGTAGCCAATATATCCAGGAGGCGCACCTATTAGCTTAGCCACACTATGAGATTCCATATATTCACTCATATCAAGTCTTACAATATGAGATTCACTATCAAATAGTGCCTCAGCTAATGCCTTAGCAAGCTCTGTTTTACCAACACCAGTTGGACCTAAGAATAAGAATGAGCCAATTGGCTTATTTTCATCCTTAATACCAGCTCTTTGTCTAATAATCGCATCAGATATTAATTCAACAGCCTCATCCTGACCGATTACTCTTTCCTTTAGGGTATCCTTTAAGGATAAAATCTTTTCACGTTCACCTTGCATTAATTTAGAGATAGGAATATTAGTCCATTTAGCAACAACAGTCGCAACATCCTCTTCACTAACTGATTCAGAAAGAAGATGATCATCCTTTGACTTTTCTTGGTATTCCTTAATCTTAGCCTCTAAATTTGGAATAGTAGAATATTGAAGCTCAGATGCTTTTTTATAGTTTCCTTCATTAAATGCCTTTTCAAGATTGAATTTAGCATCCTCAAGCTCCTTTTTTACATCCTTATAGCTTGCGATTTCATTCTTTTCCTTTTGCCACTTAGAAGTTAAATCCTTAGCCTTAGCCTCAAGCTCAGTTAATTCCTTTTTAATTAGCTCAAGACGCTTAATAGAAGAAGGATCAGATTCCTTCTTTAAGGCCATCTCTTCAATCTTAAGCTGTGCAATCTTTCTATCAGTATCATCAAGCTCCTGAGGCTTTGAGTCAATTTCCATTCTACAAGATGCACAAGCCTCATCAATTAAGTCGATTGCCTTATCTGGTAGAAATCTATCTGTTATATATCTATTAGATAATGTCGCAGCAGAAATAATAGCAGAATCAAGAATAGTTACACCATGATGTAGCTCAAAGCGCTCTTTTATTCCTCTTAGAATAGAAATAGTATCCTCAACTGTTGGTTCTGATACTAATACCTTTTGGAATCTTCTTTCAAGTGCAGAATCCTTTTCGATATATTCTCTATATTCCTTAAGAGTAGTAGCACCAATACAGTGTAGATCACCTCTGGCAAGCATTGGCTTTAGCATATTTCCTGCATCTAGTGCGCCATCAGATTTACCAGCACCTACAATAAGGTGGATTTCATCAATAAACATAATAATGTTACCATCTGATTCCTTAACCTTATTTAAAACAGCCTTAAGACGCTCTTCAAATTCACCTCTATATTTAGCACCTGCCACTAAGGCACCCATATCAAGCTCGAAAATAGTTTTATTTTTTAGTGATGATGGTACGTCGTTAGCAACAATACGTCTTGCAAGTCCCTCTATTATTGCGGTTTTACCAACACCTGGTTCGCCGATTAAGACGGGATTGTTTTTAGTTTTACGAGACAATATTTTAATAATACGTCTTATTTCTTCATCTCTACCGATAACAGGATCGATTTTACCTTCTTTGGCAAGCTTAACAACATCTCTACCGTATTTTTCAAGTACGTTTTCCTCTTCCATGTTTTCGTTCATCATATTAATCAGCTCCTTTTTAACAAATGATTTTGGAAGTTTTATCTAACTTCAACTATAGTATAGTCCATAAAATTAGCACTGTCAATAGTAGAGTGCTAATTATTTTGTAAAGAACAAAAAGTGTTTGACTTGACTATGCAGATTTGATATAATCAAAACGCTTGATAGATGGCCCTGTAGCCAAGTGGTAAGGCACGGCACTGCAACTGCCTGATCGCTGGTTCGAATCCGGTCGGGGCCTCCAGAATAGTAGAATAGGTTTAATACCATTGGTATTAGGCCTTATTTTCTTTTTAGCAGTTAAAAATAAAAATTTAAAACTAAATTAATAGAATATGGTTTTGCCTAATGGTTTAACAAAAAATGAGTGATGGTGTTTTTGTTATTCCAATTGGTTGTTTAAAAGATTAAATAGTTGAAATGTTTCGAGTGACCAACCATCAGGTCCTCCAGACTTTAATAAACCGTGTCACATTGTTGTAAATATTTGTTTATGATATAATAACATAAAGGAAAAATAACTATGCTAAATAAAGAACAGGTTTTAAAATCAATGCTCTATTAATGGATGAAATATGCATATCATACTAAAAATCTTAATAGTAAAACTGGGTTAGTTTAGTTTAAAAATATGGGTCAGCTTGATAAAATATACGTGAACAATATAGAGGAGTTGTGATGCTCTGAAGAAAATAACTAATAGTTTAGATCTTTAAAATTTCTTCTAACTCAACCACTGGTATGTAGACTTATCATCAATGAAGCAATACACTAAAGATGAAAGGAGGGCAAATTATGGATTTGATTAAGATTGGAAAATTTATAGCTGAATCTAGAAAAAAGAAAAACTTAACCCAGATGCAATTGGCCGAAGAATTAAATATAACAGATAGAGCCATATCTAAATGGGAATGTGGTAGAGCAATGCCAGATTCATCTATTATGTTACAGCTTTGTGAATTGCTTGAAATTAGTGTAAATGAATTATTAACAGGGGAGGAATTAGAAATGGAAAAATACAATAAGCAAGTAGAGTTAAATTTAATTGAAATGGTAAAACAAAAAGAAGCTTCAGATAAAAGACTTCTTAATATGGAAATAGTACTTGGAATTGTCGGAACTATATTCTTTTTCACAATGATATTACTTGCCGCTTTTTTAGATTTACAAATATGGGCTAGAATAGTAATTATTATATCTGCATTTATATTATTTTTATTAATGTGTTTCTTCTTAGTTAGAATAGAACAAGTTACAGGATATTATGAATGCAAACATTGTCATCATAGATATGTTCCAACCTATAAGCAAGCAAATATGGCAATGCATTTTGGACGTAGAAGATATATGAAGTGCCCTAATTGTGGCAAAAAGTCTTGGCAAAAGAAAGTCTTATCTAAAGATGAAAAATAGCAATATCGATGTCAATAGTTCTAAAGCCATCCTACGAGGGTGGCTTTTCTAGTAAGCTACCATTTATAGGTGTAGTATGGTGGATATTATTACTATTAGGTGTATTGATATTCATAGGCTTTTTGTATGTGTTTATCACTAAAAAATTAAGAGAAAAATATAGAGAAAACAATGAATAATTAATATAGTAGTGCAATGTGTGATAACGATATCATAAACTTTCATCATATTGCACTATTATTGTTATTTTGATATAATAGAAAACGTGGTAAATATAATTTATATTTAAAATATAGATTAATAGATCGGTTAAATTTTAATATTAAGTAATAAA
>JAEEHU010000147.1 GCA_016280975.1 Acholeplasmatales bacterium
TACTTAGCTAATATTGGCTATATTGGTGAAATCCTAGATTTAAAATTAGTAGCTTTAAATATTGGTACATTATGGTATGGAATAGGAAAGACTAATGATACCTATAATGGTTTATCTTTTATAACAACTATGATGATAGCGAAGGTCCCTGAAAATGTATTTAGGAAAGATATGTTTAAATCAAAGAGAAAATCATTAGAAGAAATATATGATGGAAGTATTTATAAGGATATTTTAAATATTGCAAGGTTTTCTCCATCAAGCTGTAATACACAGCCTTGGTTTGTAAAAGAGAATAATAATATTTTAGAAATTTATAGATATAAAAAGCCTGGTAAAAGAGGCATTATGCCAGTTGAAAGGGTAATATATCAAAATCTAATTGATATGGGAATATTTATATTATTTTTATCAATTTTATTTGAATATAATAATATAAAATTCACTTTAAAATCATATAACGATAATGAGAATAATCTAGATGAATATAATCATTCTTTTGATGTAATAATTGATAATTAATAGTATTTGAGATATTTTAAGAGACTCAAGATTTATTGTATTAGTTTCAAAAGTATTTTATAATATAATTTACCAAGGAGGTGTTTTATATGACTTTTTATCTATCAACAGTTATATTAACTGAGTTCATGATGCTTGCCATGCTGGTCCATGTTATTAGATATAATGGCTTTAAAAGAAGAGAAAAGATATGGTATATTTTAACATTCTCCGCGATTATGTTCTGTTCACTTGCAGAATATGCAGTACACTGTGGATATTATGATAGTAGATTTAAAATACCACTTACTATCCTAACAGCCCTACAGTTTTCTATAGCACCACTATTAGGAGTATTATTTACTGGTGCTTTGGGTATGAGACACCAATTCAAAATAATGTTTATTTATTTAGGTGTAAATTTACTTGTTGAAATAATAGCTGCCCCATTTGGTTACATATTCTATTTTGATGATATGGGCTATAGTAGAGGTAGTGGATTCTTTATATATGGAATATTCTATTTTGTAAGCTTGGCTTATTTAGTATTAAGCTTGATACTTGTTGGTAAGAAATTTAAGCATAGAGATTTCTTAACAATAATAATGAATCTAGTAGTTTTAGTATCTGGTATTGTTCCTATGACATTCTTTAAGGTAAATATAACTTATCTTGCGATAGCTATAAGTGCATGTATTTGCTATATTTACTATAATGATTTAGTCCAGATGGATATTAAGGCAGAGCTACTTAATAAAAATGAGAAGATTAACACAATGCAAACTCATATGATATCAGGTCTTGCGAGTGTCATTGAAAATAGAGACGCTGATACTGGAGATCATATTTCAAGAACTAGTAGATATGTAAAAATGATTGCCGAGCTTGCAAGAAAAGAAGGCGTGTATAGGGATGAAATAACCGATCACTTTATAATGCTTATGGAAACCTTAGCTCCTATGCATGATATAGGAAAGATTATTATTCCTGATAGTATTTTAAAAAAGCCTGCAAAGCTTACTAAGGAAGAATATGATGCAATGAAAAGACATGCCATATTTGGTGGTAATGTAGTTAAGGAAATATTAAATGGTATTACTGATGAGGAATATTTAAAGTTCGCAACAGATATCGCAACATATCACCATGAAAAATGGGATGGAACTGGATATCCTAAGGGCTTAAAGGGAGAAGAAATTCCACTTTCTGCTCGTATTATGGCACTAGCTGATGTATATGATGCGTTAATATCAGTAAGATGCTATAAGGATAAGATGACACCTGATGAGGCATTTAAAATAATAGAAGATGAATCAGGCACTCATTTTGATCCAAAGCTTGTCGCTGTATTCCTATTAAATAAAGAAAAATTCTTATAATAAAAATAGACCTAAATCTTGGTTTAGGTCTTATTTTTTAACTATAAATTTTAAAGATTCTATATTTTTACTAAAAATATTAGAATAATTTAGTAAAATGGCGCATTTTCTTTGCAAATATTCAAATTTGTGTGATATAATTATTTTGGAAAGAAAAATGTGATATTTTATCGGGGAGGAAAAAATGAATAAAAAGACACAAAGTATTTTCTCATTAGTAGCAGGTTGTATAGCTGCTTTAGTTGCATTATTTAGCCTAATATCTGGAATAATATGGTTGACTAGAATTTCATTTGATGATGTTCAATACGGTATCTATGTTATTGTATCAGCATTAGCTAATCTTGCTGCAGCTGCAGGTTTAACTTTCTGTGGAGTTAAATTAATTATAGGATTTACTAAGAAAGCAGATGAACCTAAGTTTGTACAATTATTAGCTGTTGTATTCTTTGCATTCCAAGTAGTATTGCAATTATTATACTTATTCATATTCATTGATATGATTGCATACCTAGGAGTAACATTCTGGCTTGTATTAATAGTTGGTGTTGCTGGTCTTGTATGCTCATTAGTAGCACTATTTGCTAAGTTCGATGCAAAATCAAAGAATATCTTCAATATGGTTGTTAGCGGAATAGGATTCGTATTTGCAATTTTAATTCTTGCTCAAGGCGGCTTAGAAACTTTAGCATTAGTTTCAAATATTTTCGTAATGATTATGTTTGCAGTAACATTCACTTATTTCTTATTTGGCTTATTAATTGATAATAAGGGCGGAAATAGTGAACCAGCTAAGGAAGTAGAAGAACCAAAGGCTGAAGACGCTGCTGAATAATACTTAAATATAATAAAAAGATTAATGGTCACCCATTAATCTTTTTTATTTCTCTAATTTATTTTTATAATATTTTCTTATTGCATCCCAAGTTACATCAGATAAATCATGCTCTATTTTACAAGCATCCTCTTCAGCAATTTCATCACTAACACCAAGCTCCTTTAGGATTGCAGTTAGGATTTTATGTCTTTCGTAAATCTTAGTTGCGATTTTCATACCCTCATCAGTTAAATGAAGATGGTTATTTTCATCA
>JAEEHU010000148.1 GCA_016280975.1 Acholeplasmatales bacterium
ACATGGTTAGTTTTATATCATGATTATAAATTTTCAATTAAGCCAAAATCAGTGAAGAAATTTATGAGACATTTACCTGGACGAGATGATAGTATGCTTATTGATTTATTAATTGATTTAAAGAAATCAGATAGTATAGATCATATAAATAGTGATTCATTTGATTTTGACTCAATTAGAAGAAATTATGATGAAATAATATCAAGTGGAGAGTGCTTCAATTTAAAAACACTAAAAATTGATGGTAATATACTAATTAATTTGGGATATAGTGGTAAGGAAATTGGCAAAATATTAAATGAATTAGTTGATTTAGTAGTTGATTTAAAACTTGAAAATGACAAAGATAAGTTAATAGAGTATGTTACTAGGACATATAAAAAAGAATGCTAAGTTAAACTTAACATTCTTTTTATTTAGGCTTTCTCTGAAACCATTGCTTTAAATTTTTCTAAATCCTCTAGGAATTCAAATCTTGCGATAAAGAATTCATTACCCATAGCACCAGATAATACATCGCTCATTCTGCCATGCATTTGGATGAATGGATATACCTTTTTAATATCCTCAAATGTATATTTATATTTGAATCTATCACGTCTTCCATAATAGAAGCAGTAATATTTAGGATGATCTAAATTTACATTTACAATCTTGTCATAACAAATCATATCTGCGTAGATTTGATATGTATCAACTGATTGACCGAAATTAATCATATCAGGTGTGAATCCTCCAGGTGGACGCATATTAACCTCTAGGGCTACTATATCTCCGGACTTACCAAGACCATGCTTAGATTCCTTTAATCTAAAGAATTCAAGATGGAAGTATCTTGATTTAATATTAAATGCCTTTAATACCTTTTGGCCAACTTCTCTAACATTATCAGGAACAATCTTATTTACATAATAAGATATTTCTAAATTCTCATTTACGATATCCATAATTGATGGTGGGAATACCTCATTATCACAGAAGATGACATTTGAGTTACTATCACATATTCCATCAAATGAGAATATTTCACCAGAAATAAACTCTTCCATAATATATGGAACCTGGAATCCTTTTTTATAGAAATTCTCTAAATCCTCTTTAGATTCAATTCTATAGGTTGCGGCAGCGCCAACACCAACATCAGGCTTAACAACAACAGGATATCCTACCTCATTAATGAATTTTAAATCATCCTCAATTGATTTACAGAATGTATATCTTGCAACAGGAACACCTGCTTTAATATAGAATTCCTTCATATTAGACTTAGATGTAAATGATAGTACATCCTCAGTTTTTGCACCATTTATATTAAAATCAGTTCTTAATCTAGCATCTTGTCTTAGCCAGTATTCATTATTTGATTCTAAGAAGTCAATTTTTCCATATTTAAATGAGAAAAATGCGACAGCTCTATATACCTCATCATAGTTTTCTAATGAAACTACCTTGTAATATTCAGTAAGTGAATTTTTAACTTCATCTTTTAGCTCAGAATATGGTGTATCACCAATACCTAAAACTGTGACTCCATTATTTTTTAATCTCGCACAGAAATTGTAATAATTTTGTGGAAATGCAGGCGAAATAAATACAAAATTCATGGTTATCACTCCTTTTGGGATTATTATACCACAATGTAAAAATAATTCTCTAATTTTTTATGTTTTTTCTTTTAATTTATTATTTTTTAAAGTATAATAAGTGCAGATATTTTGAAAGTGGTGAGTCCAATATGTTCGGTTTCAAAAAGAAAAACGAAGACATTGTTGAAGAAGAAAAAATAGAAGAAACAGAAGAGCTAGAAGAAAAAGAGGAATTAGAATCTGATAGCGAAGAAGAAAAGTTAGAGCTTGAAGATAATAATGAATCTCTTGATATAGATGATGAAGATGTAGAAGAGGAAACAGCTGATGCTGAAGATGATGAGGCTTTAGATGAAGAAGATGAAAAGGAAGAATCTGATTCTTTAGAGGTTTCTCCTATCGAAAATAAGAAAAAGGCTAAGCATAAGAAAGCTCGTAAGGCTGTAAAAGCATTTAACATGTATAAATTCATTGTTAAGATTATAGCAACTATTCTTTTACTCACATTAGGTGTTTTAGTATTAGTATTTAAAGAACAAGCTAATCTTGCAATCGAATTAATTACTGGTGGTGTAATTGTATTCCAAGCTTTAATTAGAGCTACATTCTTACTTAAGAAGGATAGAAACAAAAGAGCTAAGGTAGTTTCATTAATCGAAATATTACTTGAGCTTGTTATTGGTGGATTCTTTATCTTTATAGCATTCGCTCAATATCATAGAATTGTTTATGAAAATTTAACTTCTGATGAAAGAAGAAGCCAATTCTTAATTGATTCAGCTTACTTCGGTGATGCAAACTATGCTTTATTTGCTGGTATAGCATTTATGGTTGGAGTTCTATCTTATATGTTCAGAGTAATGTTATATAACGATAAGAATGACAAGGTTAAGTTTGTATTAAATGTAGTATATTTCCTTGCAGGTTCAGTATTATTTGTATTCTATGCAAATAAGAACGCTGAATTAAACGCAAGTGTTCTATCAATCATTATTGCAGTATTTGCTCTACTTTCTGCTTGTGTAATCGGTGGAGAGGCTGGAACTGGATATTATAAATATCGTAAGTCTATTGAGGATCCAGCAAAGAAAAAGAAGAAAAAGCAAAAGTCTAAATCAATTGCTGATGAAGAAGTTGATTATTCTGAAATTGATCCAAATTCTATCCCACAAGATGATGATAGAAATCAACATTATGTAAATTAATTAACCTAAGGATTTATCTTTTTGATAAGTCCTTTTTTTTGTCTTATTTTTTCCTCAAATTTTCATTTACAATATTCAATATTGTGATATAATAGATTTGGTTTTTTTGTAAATATAAAAAATAATAAAAAATTATACTATTTAAGGAGGAAGACCATTTAGGTCTATATTTATCATGATTAAAGAAAATATCGAAAATAGCCGTGTAAAATTAACATTTGATGTTACACCTGAAGAATTTGAAAAGGCAATTGATAAAGCATTTGAAAAGGAAAATGCTAAGGTTACTATAAAGGGATTTAGAACAGGCCATGCTCCTCGTCACGTATATGAAAAGACTTATGGAGTTGAATCTTTATTCGCAACAGCTTTAGACTTCATTTTAGATGATAAGGTTCAAGAAGCAATTAAGGATGAAGAATTAACTAAGAAGGCAATTGGTCAATTCGAGCCAATCCTTGAAGAAAAGATTGAAAGAAACAAGGCATTCAAGGTTTCTTTAGCAATCGATGTATATCCAGAAGTTGAATTACCTGATTACAAGGGCTTAGAAATTAAGAAGCAAGATTTAACTGTATCTGCTGATGAAATTAATAACGCAATCAATGCTTTAGCTAAGAAGGATGCTACAATGGCTCCTAAGGCTAAGACTGGTAAGATTGCTAAGAATGATTATGCAACATTCGATTTTGAAGGTAAGGTTGATGGCAAGCCATTCGATGGTGGTAAGGCTGAAAACTATGAACTTCAAATCGGTTCTGGTCAATTCATCCCTGGCTTTGAAGATCAAATGATCGGTATGAAGGCTGGCGAAACTAAGGATATCAACGTTAAGTTCCCTGAAAACTATGGTGCTAAGGATTTAGCTGGTAAGGATGCAGTATTTACTGTAACTGTTCATGAAATCAAGGTAGAAAAGTTCCCTGAATTCACTGAAGAATATATTAAGGGCTTAAAGATTGAAGGAGTTTCAACTTTAGATGAATTAAAGGCAAAGAAGCGTCAAGAATTAGAAGATGCTAAGAAGGTATCTGAAAAGGATAGACAAACTAATGATGTAATCAATGCATTATTAGACAAGGCAAAGGTTGATATGCCTAAGACTTTAGTTGATACTAGATACAACGCATTAAAGGCTCAATATGAAAACCAAGCTAAGATGTACAATATTCCATTTGAAACATTCATCCAAATCATGGGTGCTACTATGGAACAATTCGAAGACATCAATAGAAAGCAAGCTGCTCGTCAAGCATTATTTGATGTAGTTGCTTCTAAGTTAATTGAAGTTGAAAAGTTAACTCCATCTAAGGAAGAAGTAGACGCTAAGGCTGGCGATAACAAGAACGCTAATAAGGCTCAGATTATGAACGAACTTGCTTATCAAAAGTTAATTGATTTATTACTTTCTAACGCAAAAGAAATCTAGTTTTCTACTTGTAAAGAAAATATAAAAATAATATAATAAAAATGTCATAAAGATGGTATGAGAGACAAGCTCTGTGACTACCAAGCAACCTGCTTTTTAGCAAGGTGCTAAAGCTTGAATGATGGCAATAATAAGATAATTAAGCCATCATTACGATGGCTTTTTTAATAGATTGGAGGTGGAATTTTGATATCAGAAGTCATTGTAGATATAAAAAACAAACAGGTAAATAGATCATTTGATTATAAAATTCCAGCTCACCTATCAAATATTATTGATGTAGGCTTCAGAGTACTAGTTCCTTTTGGTA
>JAEEHU010000149.1 GCA_016280975.1 Acholeplasmatales bacterium
TAACCATCACTTGCTCCAATTGCATAACCTGCAATTAGCATACCTTCAATAACATTAAGTGGGTTACCTTCAAGGATAGATCTATCCATGAATGCACCTGGGTCACCCTCATCACCATTACATACTACATACTTAGTATCACTTTTTTGATCTAGGGCAAATTGCCATTTTCTACCAGTAGGGAAACCTCCACCACCACGGCCTCTTAAGCCTGATGCTAAGATTTCATTAACTACTTCTTGTCTTGACATCTTTAAAGCTTTAACTAAGCCCTTATAAGCATCATAGCCTAAAGCTTCATCAATGTCCTCTGGATTAATTACACCACATCCATGTAGTGCAATACGCATTTGCTTTTGATAGAATGGAATATCCTCTTGACGCTTACATAGTTTTCCTGAATTAGGATCAACATATAAAAGTCTTTCAACTATTTCATTACCAACTATATCCTTATCCATGATTTCAGTAACATCAGCAACTGTTACACCACGATATAATGTATCTTCTGGATATATTTTAACGAAAGGTCCTTGTGAACAGAATCCAAAGCAACCAACCTTGTTCACCTTAACCTTATCCTCTAATTTTCTTTCTTTAATTTGCTTTTCAAATTCTTCAATTATATCTTTTGAATTACTTGATAAACATCCAGTACCACCACAAATAGTAATTGTACGATAAGTAGCACTACCATCTAGTTTTGCTTTAAATACACCAAAGCATTCAGCTATCTTTTTATCAAGCTCTTTTTCGTTTTTAATCTTTACTATCTTATTCATTATTCCATGTCCATGCCCTTTTCTCTATATTCTTGAATGATTAGAGGTACATCAGATAATTTTACCTTTGGATATACCTTTCCATTAATTGAGATTGCAGGAGCAATACCGCACGCACCTATACATCTTAATCCATCAAGTGTAAATAGACCATCCTTTGATGTTTGACCTACCTTGATTTGTAATAATTCGCTAAATTTGTCTAAGACGTTTTGACCGCCCTTAACATAACAAGCTGTACCGATACATACACCAATTACATATTTACCCTTTGGTTGCAAAGAGAAAAATGAATAAAATGTAACAACACCGTATATTTCACTTGTTGGAATACCTGTTTCTTGACTAACTATTTCTTGAACGTCAAGTGGCAAGTATCCATACTCATTTTGGATATCAGCCAAAATAAGCATTAATGGAGATGGCTCATCCTTATAACGCGCACAAATCTCCTTAATTTGAGCTATTGCTTCTTTTTTTAAAAACATTCCCCACACCTATTCCTTTTTTTGTTTTTAAAGTATTAAATTCGTAAAACAATTTAACTAACAATTTCATTTTATTTTATACAAAATAATAAGTCAATAGTAAACGTTTAAGTTAAGACAATATCTATGTTTTTTCTAACTTTTGGTAAATCATAAAGTCAACATTTTTTCAGAAATTTTTAAGTCGGTTTGTTCCGAGTTGATTTATTTTGCCAAATATAACAAAAATAGAAATACCTAGGGGAGTTTAATCCCCTAGGCTAATCATAAGATATCTTTATAATTTTTTATTTTTCTTTTTGTTAATTAATACAATTATACCAATTACTATCCAAGTAATTACTGCTAGTGCTGCAACTACATATAGGATAATAAATGCTGGATCAGTAAAGTGACTTGCAAGAATTAATATACCAAATGGCATTACTGATTTTGCCTTCACAATACCATTTTTCTTATTCTTGAATATTGATACTAAATAGAATATACCACCAGCAAGTGTAAATGAGCTTATAGATAGTAAGACTATTAATAAGAATGTGAAGTTTCTCTTTTGGTTATTATAGTCATTTACTGCAGTTGTAAGTTTTTCTAAGTCTGCATCATTTATTAATTCCTTTTGTTCAGGAGTTAATTCATCATATGCACGCTTAGCACCCTCAACCTTTTCATCTGTTTCATGAGTATATTCAACAGAACCAATATCATAAATCATTTCAAGAACTACGATAGTTTCTTCGTAATCAGAAAGCTTATCCTCACTACTATCAGGGAAGAATCTCTTTTGATCTTCTGTTAAGCTTTCTTTAGCTTGTCTTGCACTTTCAATCTTTTCTCTTGATTCATCATTATAAGTGATATTACCAATATTATCAATTTCAGTTATAACAGCAGTTACAGCTTGATAATCAGTCTCATCCTTAGTTAATGTATTATAATTAACAACTAAAGCCTTTTGGTCATCAGTTAAAGTATTATATAGAGCTCTTGCCTCATCCATCTTAGATTTAGAATTCTTTTCATACTTTAATTCACCAATTTGATTAATCTTATCGATTGCATCAAAGGCTGCCTTATCATCAGTTAATGTCTTAACTGTAGATTGAGGTATAATAGCCTTTTGATCATCAGTTAAGCTATTATAATAATCTAATGCATCATTAATCTTTTCTCTTGATTCATTAGTATTTTCAATTTCACCAATTAAATCAATTAAATCGATTGTGATATTAGCCTCATGTAAATCTTCATATCTCTTAGCAGATTCTTCTAGTAAATCAACCTTAGGTGAATCCTTTAAGGCATCCTTTAATTCCTTTAATGCTTCATAAGCCTTTTCAATCTTACCCTTAGATTCCTCAGTATCCTCAACCTCACCGATTAAATCAATTAAGGCATCAACGTAATTTACTTGTGCTCTATCTAATTTATCTTCCTTAGATATAGATACATCAAGACCTAATTCATTAAGTTCA
>JAEEHU010000150.1 GCA_016280975.1 Acholeplasmatales bacterium
AAGTTCAAGTAATGTGTGATAAGCATGGAAATGTAATCCATTTATTTGAAAGAAACTGCTCTCTTCAAAGAAGAAATCAAAAGATGGTAGAGGAAGCTCCATGTATTAGTATTTCTCAAAAGCTAAAGGAAAAATTATATGCTAGTGCTATTACTGCATGTAAATATGTAGGCTATGATAGCGTAGGTACAATTGAATTCTTAGTTGATAATGAGGAAAACTATTATTTCATTGAAATGAATACTCGTGTTCAAGTTGAGCACTGTGTTACTGAGGCTGTAACTAACATCGATATTGTTAAGAATATGATAAAAATAGCTTATGGACTAGAATTAGCCTATAAGCAAGAGGATATAAAGCTATACGGCTATGCCATTGAATGTAGAATTAACGCCGAGGATATGGATAATGACTTTAGACCAGATCCAGGTAAAATTACATTCATGCATGTTCCTGGTGGTATGGGAGTTAGAATTGACTCTGCAGTATATCCAGGATATGAAATACCTCCATTCTATGATTCAATGATTCTTAAGGTTATTTGCTTTGCAAAGACTAGACTTGAATGTATTAGAAAGATGAGAGAAGCATTAGAAGAATTAATTATTGATGGTGTTAAGACAACAACTGAATTCCATTATGTCTTACTTCATCATCCAACATTTATTTTAGGTCATTATGACACTTCATTTATTGAAGGATTTATAGGAGAGTTGAAGGAAAATGCAAGACTCGTTCAATAAGAGAAAAGAAAAAATTCTTGAATTTAATACAGCACTTGAAGAATTAAATCTTAGAAAAAGATATGAAACTACAATTCCAAAGGAAATTCCTGATGATTTAATTGTTAAATGTCCTAAATGTACAAAGTTTATCCTAAAGGATAACTACATTTTAGATCATAAGGTATGTCCTTATTGTAATCATCATGGAAGATTAACTGCCAAGGAAAGATTAATCGATTTAATGGACATGGGCTATACATTCTTATTCTCTAATGTTAAGGAAAACTATTTAGATTTCCCTGAATATGAGGATAAGCTTAATAAGGCTAAGAAGGATACAGATGCCGATGAATCAGTTTTATGCGTTAAGGGTAAAATTGATGGAATCAATGTTTTAGTTGGTGTTATGGATTCTTTCTTTATGATGGGTTCAATGGGTTCTGTATGTGGTGAAAGAATCACAAGATTAATTGAAAAAGCGGAAAAGGAAAAGCTTCCTTTAATTCTTTTCACATGCTCTGGTGGAGCAAGAATGCAAGAAGGAGTTATAAGCTTATTCCAAATGGCTAAGACTAGCCAAGCTTTAGCAAGATTTAAGAAGAGTGGCTTATATATTGCAGTATTAACTGACCCAACAACTGGTGGTGTATCTGCATCATTTGCGTCACTAGCTGATATTACAATTGCTGAACCTAATGCTTTAATTGGCTTTGCTGGTAAAAGAGTCATCGAAAAGACTATCAAAGAAACTCTACCAAAGGAATTCCAAACTGCTGAATTCTTACTAGAAAAGGGTTATATTGATATGATTTCCGATAGAAAGGATTTAAAGAAGAACTTAAGTACTATCTTAAGACTTCATAATTATAAGTAATATGATCTTATCTGAAAATGAAAATCTAATTACATCCTTAGAACAAGAATTATTAAATTTAGATCCAGCTGACCCTAATTTCAAGAAAATAAAGGCTAAGCTTGAAAAATTAAAGCGTGATACATATTCAAATTTATCTGCATGGGATAGAGTATTAATCGCAAGAAGCGATAAAAGAATTAAGGCTAAAGCCTTAATCGATAAGCTATTTACTGATTTTATCGAGCTTCATGGTGATCAATATTTCTCTGATGACCAATCAATTATTTCAGGTATTGCCTTTTTAGGTGATATCCCTGTTACAGTTTTAGCTCAAGCTAAGGGTGAAAATTTAGGAGATAACTTAAAAAGAAACTTCGGTATGACTTCACCTGAAGGCTTTAGAAAGACTTTACGTCTTGCTAAAGAGGCTGAAAAATTTAAGCGTCCTATTATCACAATAGTTGATACATCAGGTGCATATCCTGGAAAAGGCGCTGAAGAGCGTGGTCAAGCAAGAGCAATTGCTGAAAATTTATATGAATTTTCTCAGCTTGAAACACCTGTTATTGCAATAATATTATCTGAAGGTGGTTCTGGTGGTGCATTAGCACTTACTATTTCTGATTATATTTTCATGTTTGAAAATGCTATTTATTCAGTATTATCACCTGAAGGATTTACATCTATTTTATTTAAGGACAAGGTTCCTGTATCTGAGGTATGTGATGTTATGAAATTAACATCTATGGACTTAAAGGAATATAAAATCGCAGATGAAATTATCTCAGAACCACTTGGAGGTATTAGATATGTATCTGATGCATTCGCAAGTGATTTAAGAGAAAAGCTAATTAAGAAAATTAATGAATTACAAAATAAAGAAGTATCTGATTTAGTAAATGATAGATACGAAAAGTATAGAAGAATTGGAAGTGGAAAATAATGAAAATAGCATTCTGTTTTGCAGGACAAGGTAGTCAATATCAAG
>JAEEHU010000151.1 GCA_016280975.1 Acholeplasmatales bacterium
AAGATGCTACATCCATTTATTCCATTTGTTACAGAAGAAATATATCAAGCACTTCCTCATTTAAAGGAATCTATTACAATTTCTGATTGGCCTAAGGCAAATCCTAGCTTTGATGATAAGGATGCAGTTTTAGCAGTTAATGATTTAATTGATATTATTACATCTGTAAGAAATGAAAGATCAAAGGCTAATAAAGCTCCAAAGGATCCAATTGATATTACAATTTATGCTAAGAATAATGAAACTTTAGATGTATTAAATAAGACTGAAAAGTATATTACTAAGTTTACTAATCCAAAAACATTAAAATTCACTTTAGAGGAAGTAGCTCCTAAGGGAATGGTTGTAGTAATTCTACATCAAGTAAATTTATATATACCAGAGGGTGATTTAGTTAATAAGGAAGAAGTTATTAAGAAGCTAAATGAAACTAAGGCAAAGCTTGAAGTTGAATTAAAGAGATCTAATGCTATGCTTTCAAATGAAAAGTTCGTATCTAAGGCTCCACAAGCTAAGATTGATGAAGAAAAGGCAAAGCAAAAGAAGTATCAAGCTCAATATGAAGATGTATTAAAAGCATTAAAGGAAATAATGTAATTAATTATGTTTAATACAATAGATGAGGTATATGATTACCTTTATAATCAAAAAAAGCTTTCTAAAAGAGTTAATTTAGAAAGAATAAAACGTGCATATACAGATTTAAATATTAAAATAAATTATAAGATAATCCATATTGCAGGAACAAATGGAAAGGGCTCAACTGCCTTTTATATTAAAAATATATTATCATCTATAAATAAGCGTGTTGGCTTATTCGTATCACCATTTATTTTAAGATTTAATGAAAGAATTCAGGTAAATGATAGATTTATTTCAGATTCAGAAATAATTCATTATTCAAACATTCTATATACCTATAATGAGGATTATAAGGTTAAATATAATGATGTTATTCCATTTTTTGAATTAACATTATTAATGGCACTTATGTATTATCAGGATAGAGGTATAGATGTCGCAGTTATTGAATGTGGTTTAGGTGGACTTTTAGATTCAACTAATTTCTTAGATACTGATATATCAATTATCACTAATGTTGGCTATGACCATATGGCACAATTAGGCTCAACTTTAGATGAAATTGCAGATCATAAGCTAGGAATAGCTCGTGTAGGTCATCCACTTATCACAGCTGTATCTGATGAATTAAAGGATAAATTTATTAATTATTCTAAGGAAAACAATATTAACCTAATTAGAGTTAATGATGATGTTACTGATATATATTTAGATTCTTATACACACTTTAAATATAAGAATATTGAATATAAGACATCATTATTAGGTTTATATCAAGCATATAATGCAAGTATCGCTATTGAGGCAACTAAATTATATGATAGTAAAATCACTGATGAATTAATAAATTATGCTCTATCAGATTATAACTGGCCTGGAAGATTTGAAATAGTATCAAAGAATCCTATTATTATACTTGATGGAGCACATAATATTTCTGCGATGGAAGCATTAGAGGATTCTATTAAGAAATTATATCCAAATAAGAAAATCAATATTATATTTACTGCATTAGTAGATAAGGAATATGGTAAGATGATAAATTCATTAGATAATATTGCTAATAAATATTATTTTACTAATATTAATGATTTAAGAGCATCAAATATAGATGACTTTAAGAATTTTACTAATAAAGAATATAAAATGATATCTAATATGGATGATGCGATAGATCAGGCTATTAAAGAAATTAAGGAAGATGAAATAATATTAATTACAGGTTCCCTACATTTCATATCTATGGCAAGAAAATACATATTAAAATAGGAGTTTTAGCAATTTGCTAAAGCTCTTTTTTTCTCAAAAAAATTGAGAAAAATCTTTTAGTTGTAATGTTTTTTAGTATATGCTTAAATCATTATGAGGCGATATAATGAATAATTTACTTCCAAGAGAAAAGCTAGTTAAATATGGAGTGTCATCTTTAACTGATGATGAGCTTTTAGCAATAATGCTATCAAGTGGAATTAAGGGTGAATCTGTATTTGAGTTATCTAAAAGATTAATTAAGGAGTATGGATTTGAAATGATGTTTAGGATGGATTATAAGAGTCTATCTAAAATATCAGGAATAAAAGAAGCTAAAGCTACTAAATTGCTTGCGACATTTGAAATAACAAGAAGAATAATAAGACATGAATCAAGTGATTTAGTTTTAAATGATGCAGAAGCACTATTTAAATATGTAGAATCTGAATATTTATTCTTAGAATATGAGGTATTAACTGTAATTTATGTTAATTCCAAGCTAAATGTAATAAAGAAGGTAAAATATACAGATGAAAAGGGATCATCAATAGATTTTCCAATTAGAAATATAGTTGATACAGCCTTAAAGCTTGATTCATATGGAATATTTTTAGTACATAATCATCCAGGAGGTTATTGTGTACCTAGTGATAGTGATATTAAGATGACTGAGGATTTAAACTTTATATTAAAGAATTTAGGAATACATTTATTTGATCATTTAATAATAGCTCGTGGAATGTATTATTCATTTACAGAAAAGAACAA
The DNA here is from genome assembly GCA_016280975.1 of Acholeplasmatales bacterium. Taxonomy (GTDB): domain Bacteria; phylum Bacillota_I; class Bacilli_A; order Acholeplasmatales; family Anaeroplasmataceae; genus Anaeroplasma. The sequence goes on from JAEEHU010000151.1 coordinate 2,602, forward strand.
GCAATAATTTGAATAAAAAATCATTTTATGATACAATAACAAAGGTTTTTTATTATAAATAAAGAATTAGGGTGTTATAAAATGAAAAAAGTTTTTGATTATATATTACTAGCGATAAAAGGTGCTCTATTTGGTATTGCAAATCTAATACCTGGTGTATCTGGTGGTACAATTGCCATTGTTACTGGTGTATATAATAAATTATTAGATGCAATAAATCATATATTTAGTAAAAAATTCCTAAAATCATTTATATTCCTATTAATATTCTTAGTAGGTGCGGTATTAGCTGTTATATTTGGTTCTAAAGGAATTACATACTGTATTGAGAATTATCCAATTTATACATCATGTGTATTTATTGGCTTAATGCTTGGTGGTCTTCCCCTACTTCATAAGAAGGTTAAGGATAATAAGTCAATAAAAGGAGTAATAATACTAATTATTGCCTTACTTTTAGTATGTGGCTTAACATTTATTCCTGTTCCACCAATAACTAATCATGAAAATTTACAAATTTATGAATATTTTATTTTAGCTGGACTTGGATTCTTAGCTAGTGTTGCCATGATAATTCCTGGAATTAGTGGTATGATGTTCTTTAAGATCTTTGGTTACTATGGAGATTTTAATCAGGTTTTAGCAAATATTACTAAATTTGATATGCTAGGACAAAATATATTATTCCTACTTCCTATTGGAATTGGTATTTTAGTTGGTTTATTTACTGCAGCTAAGGTATTCTCAATCATCCTAAAAAAGTTCCCAGTAATGTCTTATTATGCAATTATTGGATTTGTTTTAGGTAGTGTACTTGTATTAATTAAGGATAACAATGTAATTAATGGTATCGCAATGGGTGGAATACTATCATCATTTGAAACAATGATTGAGACAAACTTCCTATTCTTTATTGAAAACTATTTAACAGTAATTATATCAGTAGGATTAATAGTAGTAGCATTTATTCTAATATGCTTATTAGGCTTTATATCTAATAAAATTGATGATGAAAGTATGAAACTATCAAATGAGGTAACCCCTGATGGAAGCCAAGGAAATAGTTGATAGATATAAAAAAGGTTCTCTGAGAACTGCACTTATATTTATGATTGCAGTTATTATATTAGGACTTGCCTTTCTAGCTGGTGGAATAGTACTAATAATCTACTCACAGGATGTAATAATAATCGTTTTATCATCTATTATGTTTTTAGCTTCAATATTAAATATTACTCTTGCAATAAGATATTATTTTTTCACTAAAAAAAGACTTAAAAATATATCAGATAGAGAAGCAATTGATAGATATAATAGAATACATGGAACAAAAATTCATTAAAGTGATAGCTTTTGCTATCCTTTTTATTTAAATTTTTTGTTGACTAAAAAAATATTTTGACTATAATAATTTGTTGAATGTCAAACAAATAGGAGCTATTATGGAAAAACGAATTGGTTATAAAATTAATCATTTAAGCTATAAGCTTAAAAGAGAAGTTAATAAATT
>JAEEHU010000152.1 GCA_016280975.1 Acholeplasmatales bacterium
AAGTAAGATTGGATCAGTATCTGAAAATATGCCTGCATATGGCGTATTACTTGAGGGTGATGAAATAGTATCAGTTAATGGTAATCCTGTTTCATCTTGGACTGATTTTTCAGATTTATCAAAGGCTGAATATAACGAATTTAATACTGAAATAGTTCTAGGTATTAAAAGAGGAGAAGAATTAAAGACATTCACATTTGAAGCATGGAGTGGAATTAATTCAATTGGTTTAACTAACTATAATGCTAAAAATACTAAAGCATCTATAGTTCCAACTACAACAGATGTTTATGGTCTTGAACTTGGTAATTTAGGTGTAAGATATATAACTAAGCCTGATTCTAATTTTAAATATCCACTTTCAACAGGTGATTATTTAACAAAAATAAATGTTAAATTTGAAACTAATGAGGAAACATTTAATGCAACTAGCTGGGGTAGTGTATGTGAATTATTCTCAACTAATGAGTATATTAAGAATAAGGGTGCTGAAATTAGATTTGAGTATTATCATAAGGTATCTGATACAGAATATGTATTAGTACCAATAACTGAGACTATGCAAGGTGTTGCCCAAGCATATGTTGATGAGGTTATGAATAGTCAATCAGTTGAGGTAATCAGTCATTATATTGGCGTAACTTCAACAATTAAATTTGATTTTTTCCAATCTATAGGAAATGCATTTAAGCAATTCTGGCATGATTTTACATTAGTGTTTAGAACATTAAAGCTTTTAATAGCACCATCAACAGTAAGACAGGTTGGTGTACAAAACCTATCTAGTGTTGTAGGAATATTCTCACAGCTAACAAGCTATGTCGCAGCTGGATTTATTTCAGTATTATTATTTATGGCTTTAATTTCAACAAACCTTGGTATTGTAAATTTACTTCCTATTCCAGCACTTGATGGTGGAAAAATATTATTTGCAATAATTGAGGCAATAACTAAGAAACGAATACCTAAGAAGGTTGAAATGATAATAAATATCGTAAGCTATTTATTATTGTTTGCACTATTAATATTTGTTACATATAACGATATATTAAGACTTGCTATATAAGAGGTGATTTAAATGATATATGAAAACCCAATAATATTATCTGATTATTCAGATCCTGATTGTATTAGAGTTAAGGATAATTATTATATGGTCGCATCATCATTTAATCATACTCCAGCACTTCCAATTTTAAAAAGTAAGAACTTAGTTGATTGGAAACTATTAAGATACGCATTTGATGAATTACCTTTTGAAAAATATAATGAGGTATGTCATGGAGATGCAGTATGGGCTCCATCAATCAGATATCATAATAATAAGTATTATATTATTATTCCATTTCCTGATGAAGGAGTATTCGTAACTGAAACAGATGATATCGAAAATGGAGAATTCTCTCCACTTCGTAAATTAATTGATATAAAAGGAATTATTGATCCATGTCCATTATGGCTTAATGATAAGTGCTATTTAGTTGTAGGATTTGCTAAATCAAGAATTGGATTTAATTCATGCCTTGGCTTATTCGAGGTATCAAATGATTTAACTAAGAATTTATCTGGTGATTATAAGATTATTTTTGATGGACATAATACACAACCTACAATAGAAGGACCAAAATTCTATTATATAAATGACTATATTTATATTTTAGCTCCAGCAGGCTCAGTTAAGGCAGGCTGGCAGGTTGCCTTAAGAAGTAAGAATATTTACGGTCCATATGAAGAAAAAATAATTATGCTGCAAAATGATTCTAAGGTTAATGGTCCTCATCAAGGAGCTTTAATAGATTTACCTAATAATAAATGGGCATTTATTCATTTTCAGGATAGACTAGCCTATGGAAGAGTAGTTCATTTACAACCTGTAGAGTGGCATAATGATTGGCCACTTTGTGGAGATATAAAAGATCCACTTTTAGGTGGAACACCAGTATCTTTCCATGAATATTTAGTTGATAAGAAATCAAATTATAAGATAGAATATCAGGATGATTTTAAGGGTAATAAATTATCTTTAATGTGGCAAACACCTGCCAATAAAACATATGATTTCTATCGTTTTGATGATGGATTAATACTAAATGCATGTTACCATGAAAAGTCACTAGATGAGCTTAATTTATACCCTAATAGCTTACTTACTAAAATAGTAATGGAAAAGTTTAAGGTAGAAGTAAAAGTAAACTTAAATTTATGTGATAATGATGAGGCAGGATTTGTGTATATGGGTATGGCATACTCATATTTAGCTGTAAAAAAAATAAATGGCAAAAACCATTTATTGTTAAAATCTGGTGAATTTAAGAATAAGGATATTATCCTAGAAGATATTATTTATGATAGTGATGAGATTATATTTAATATGAAATTCTTTGATAATCAAACTTATGCTTTAGGATATAATGGAAAATATTTTAAAAATATATTTACCGCAAAGCCTGGTAGATGGATTGGTGGTAAATATGGAATTTATGCAAGATCATTTAACAAAAATAGTAATGGTTATGCGTGTTTCAAATATTTTAAGGTAAGGAGGAAGTAATATGCCTAATATTAAAAAAGATGATGAATTTATCCTTGATATAAAGCGTCTTGGTATAAATGGTGAAGGTATTGGCTTTTATAATAAGCTTGCCGTATTTGTAAAGGATGCAATTCCTGGTGAGGGACATAATGTTAAGGTAACAAAAGTAGATAATAAGATGGCATTTGCGAAATCCTTAGAAATAAAGACTA
>JAEEHU010000153.1 GCA_016280975.1 Acholeplasmatales bacterium
CAATCTTTTATTTATAAATTCATTACTTTTAGTATTGCAATAATAAAATTATTGTGATAAAATAAACGGGCGTACAATGCAAGTGGTCCGGTAGTTCAGCTGGTTAGAATGCCTGCCTGTCACGTAGGAGGTCGCGAGTTCGAGTCTCGTCCGGACCGCCAATTTAATTTAATGATGCCTCGGTAGCTCAGTTGGTAGAGCACAGGACTGAAAATCCTGGTGTCGGCGGTTCAATCCCGCCCTGAGGCACCATTTTTTTCTTTATTAGGGGATTTTTTTGAATAATTTGTCCCTTATTTTTCTTATTTAAAGGTTTTCATTATCAGCGTATATTATTGTAAATAATATAATTATTTGTTATAATATGATAGATTATGCGAGGTGTAAAAAATGAAAGCAATGATATCAAAAGTTAGAAGCTTAATAATTGCAATATTACTTTTAGCAGTAAGTATTACTTGTGGCTATTTTTGCTTTTATTATCTAAACGAGTATTATGCTGTTGAAAAGAGCACACTTAATTTATCGTTAGCGATAGTATTTTTAGTACTTGCTTTAATCGTGTTTATTGTTTCGTTCCTATTCTTATATAGGTTCTTATCATCAAACACTAAAAATAAGATTAAAGAGTTAAAGCTAAGACTTGATAAGTGGACAAATATTTCATACCATGCTACTCAAGCAGGAGATGAAGCATTTAACCAATTACCTATTGGTATTATCCTTTACGATAATATGAATACAATAATTTGGGCAAACCAATATGCAAAGAATATTTTCCACAGTGTACTAATCGATAATCAGCTTGATGCTATCTCAGGACATTTACAGGAATCAATCATAGCATCAAAGCAAGAATTCCTATTAAATTTCGAAGATAAGTCATATGACGTTATTCATAATGTTGAAAATGCAATCATTTATTTCTTCGATTCTACAGAGCGTGAAAGAATCCAAAGAAAGTATAATGATAGAATTACTGGTTTTGGTATTATAGGTATCGATAACCTAGAAGAATCATTAAAGAAATTCGACATGCAAGAAAAAGCAGAAATCAGAGGTAAGATCCTTGGTAAGATTTCTGAGTACTTCATAAGCTATTCATGCTTCTTACAAACACTAGATGGCGATAGAATGTCAGTTGTTATGGATAAGGAAGCATTATTAAGAATGATTGAAGATAAGTTCTCAGTTCTTGATAGCATAAGAGAAATAGCAAGTAAGAACAGATTAAAGGCATCTATTTCAATGGGTGTCGCATGTTATGATAATGAATACTATGATTTAGGTCAAATAGCTCAAAATGCAATTGAACTTGCAGAAAAGCGTGGTGGTGACCAAGTCGTTGTTAACGTTGAGGGCGATAACGTTAAGTTCTTCGGTGCAAGAAATAACTCACTTGAAAAGAACACATTAGTTGAAGCACGTATGCAATCTGTTTCATTAAAAGAAGCAGTTGAAGGTTCATCTGATGTTATCGTTATGTGTCATAAATTCGCAGATACAGATGCCATCGGTTCACTTATGGCAGCATTCCATATGGTATCATCTTCAAATGTTGAAGTTAAGATGGTATTTGATCAAGCATTATCAGATGCTACAGTAAGAAAGATTTATGAGAAGCTAAAGAAAGAGCCTCAAATAATGAAAAACTTTATTACTATAGATCAAGCATTAGAAATGCTAAAGCCTACTACATTACTATTAATCACAGATACTCAATCTCCAAGATTAGTAATGTTTGAGGAATTATATAAGAAGGCAAAGAGAATTTCAATTATCGATCACCATAGACCTGGTGATGATGGATTTAAGAACTACTTAACATACTATCTAGATTCAAGTGCTTCATCAGCAACAGAATTATGTACAGAAATGTTTATGTTCTATAATCCCGATATTACATTCTTACCTTTAGAAGCATCAATTATGCTATCTGGTATTATCGTTGATACAAATAACTTTACACAAAGATCTGGTACACGTACATTTGAAGCAGCCGCAACATTAAAATCAATGGGTGCTGATATGATTTTCGTAAGAAAATTATTACAAGAGCCACTTGAAAGTGAAAAGCTATTCGCTTTAGCTTTAAGTAAGGCAAGCATCTATGGTGATAGATTCTCAATTGTATGTCTTGATGAAAACCAAATTATATCTGATAGAACAACTCTAGCAAAGATTTCTGATAAGCAATTAACAATTGATGGAGTTGATGCATCATTCACAATTGGTAGAATTGATGAAAAGCAAGTTGGTATTTCAGCAAGAAGCTTAGGAGATACAATAAATGTTCAAGTAATTATGGAACAAATGGGTGGTGGAGGACATTTCAACAGTTCAGCTACTCAAAGAGAAAATACAACCGTTGAGGCTTTAAAGAATGAATTAATTCAAATATTAAAGCTTGAATATGTTGAAGGAGGAAACGGAAACATGAAGGTTATTTTAATTCAAGATGTTAAGGGTAAAGGAAAGAAGGGCTCAATTATCGAGGTTGCTAATGGTTATGCAAACTTCTTAATTGGTAATAAGCAAGCCTTAGCCGCAACAGAAGAAAACTTAGCTAACTACGAAAAGCAAAAGGAAAAGGAACGTCAAGAGGCTGAAAATAATAGAAAGCTTTTAATGAAGTTTAGAGATGACATTCAAGGAAAGGTTGTTTCTATTAAGATTAGAGTAGGTCAAGGCGGAAAGAACTTTGGTCATATTACAACTAAGCTTGTTTGTGATGAATTCGAAGCTCAAACAGGAATTCATCTAGATAAGCGTAAGGTAGAATTACCAGCAGATATCAACTCAATTGGTATCTTTACAGCAACAGTTAAATTAGATACTGATATTGTTGCTCAATTTGAAATTAAGGTAGAAGAAAAGACAAATTAGAGTTTTAGGGAGGTTTTAATATGACACAAAACAAAAATATGCCAGAAGAAAAAGAAGCTGAAATGGCTACATTAGGTTGTGTTTTTTTAGAACCAAAAAACTCAATTATACTTCTTCAGGATATGTTAGTTGTGGATGATTTCTATTATCCACAAAATAGATTAATTTTTAGAGCAATGCTTGACCTTCAAGCAGAAGGTAAGAGTATTGATGCTACAACTGTTACATCAAACCTAACAGTTAAGAATAAGCTTGAGCAAGCAGGAGGACCTGATTATATCCTAGAGCTTGCTACAAGAGAATATACAGTAGTAAACCTAGAAACATATGTTGAGCTAATTAAGGATGCATCCTTAAGAAGAAAGGCTATTAATACATTAGCTGATTTATCTCAAGCTGGATATGATTTAAATGTTACTGCTGAAAATTACATTGATTATGTAGAGCAACAAGTATTCGAGCTTGCAAAATCAAGAAGAGTAGATTCTTTCTATCATGTTGCAACAGTAACTCAAGAATTACTAGAGCAAACAGAAAGAAATGCTAAGAAGAATACTGAAATCACAGGCTTAGATACTGGATTTAATGCTTTAAATAAGCTTACTCAAGGCTTCCAAAAGGGTCAGCTAATTATCCTTGCAGCTCGTCCTGCGATGGGTAAGTCTGCTATGGCACTTAATTTAGCTTTTAATGTGTCAAAGATGAATAATAATGCTAAGGTAGCTATATTCTCACTAGAAATGCCAAAGATTCAATTACTTGAAAGAATGGTATCTGCTGATGCACATATAAAGCTTGGAAATATTAAAACTGGTAAGCTTGATGATAGTGAATGGGTTAGATTTAATAATTCACTAAATAAATTAAACTCTATGAATTTGTATTTTGATGATAACTCATCACTTACAATTTCAGATATTAGAGCTAAATGTAGAAAATTAAAGGCTGATACAGGCCTTGATATGATTCTAATAGATTACTTACAATTAATAAGCTCATCTAGCGAATCAAGAAATGAATCACAAAATGAAAAAATTACAAAGATCTCAAGAAACTTAAAGCTAATGGCTCGTGAGCTTGAGGTACCTGTTATCGCTCTTTCTCAGCTTTCTCGTAAGGTTGAGGATAGAGAAGATAAAACACCAGCAATGGCTGACTTAAGAGATTCAGGTGCGATTGAGCAGGATGCCGATATTGTAATGTTTATCTATAGAGAAGAATATTATTTAAAATCAAAGAGCGAACGTAAGGGTGAGGCTGATTTAATTATCGGTAAGAACAGATCTGGTGGTATCGGAACTGTTGTATTCAACTTTATGGGCGAATATCAAAGATTTAAAGAGATTATTAAGGAAGAGGACAAATAATTATGTTAGACCGTTTAAAGCTTATGGAAGCTAGATATAACGAGATTAATGATTTATTAACAAAGCCTGAAATAGTATCTGATGTAAAGAAGCTGACAGAATTATCTAAGGAACAAAGATCTTTAGAGAAAATTGTAACTTTATTCCATGAGATGCAAACATTAGAAAATTCCTTAGAAGATTTAAAGGAAATGAAAAGAATGGGCGATAGAGAAATCGCTGAAATGGCTGAGGCTGAATTAATAGATGCTGAAAAAAGAATAGAAGAAATAAACAAAGAAATTAAAATTTTATTATTACCAAAGGATCCTAATGATGACAAGAACGTTGTTGTTGAAATAAGAGGTGCCGTTGGTGGAGATGAGGCTAATATTTTCGCAGGTGACTTATTTAGAATGTATTCTAAGTATGCTGAATCAAAGGGCTGGAAGATTGAGGTTTTAGATTCTATGCCAAGTGAAATGGGTGGTTATTCATCAATTGAATTCATGGTATCAGGTGAAAGTGTTTATTCACTTTTAAAATATGAATCTGGTGCTCATAGAGTTCAAAGAGTACCACTTACTGAATCTAAGGGTAGAATTCATACATCAGTTGCGACTGTACTTGTTATGCCAGAGGCAACAGAAATTGATTTCAAGCTTGATATGAATGATATTAGAGTAGATACATTCTGTTCATCAGGTCCAGGAGGACAAGGTGTTAATACAACATATTCTGCAGTTAGAGTTACTCACATTCCAACTGGTATGTTTGTTGCTTGTCAAACTTATCGTTCACAACATGAAAACAAAAGAGCTGCACTTCAACTTTTAACTACAAGATTATATGATCAGCTAGTTAGAGAAAAGGAAGAGGCTGAGGGCGCTGAGCGTCATTCACTTGTTGGTAAAGGCGATAGAAGTGAAAAGATTAGAACATATAACTATCCAGATAATAGAGTTACAGACCATAGAATTGGTTTAACATTAAATAGACTAGACGCTATTATTGATGGAAAGCTTGATCTAGTTATTGAACAACTTGTTAATGAAGATCAAAAAAGAAAACTTTCATTTGATGAAGGTATCAGATTATAATTTTAAAAATGCTACTTTGTTAGCATTTTAAATTTAAAAAAGGAGGTATTCTAATGGATAATGAAGTTCATAAGTATAGAAAAGCATTAAGGCTTACTCAAGAAGATTTAGCTAAAGCCGTTGGTGTTACACGTCAAACAATTATATCTATTGAGCAGGGTAAATACATTGCTTCATTACCACTTGCGATTAAAATCGCTAAAGTATTTGGAGTACCTGTTGAAAAAGTATTTATTTTAAAGGAGGGTGAGTAAAATGACTTTAGAGGAATTAAAGAAAAGAAGTGTTAAAAGACTAATTGTTATGAGTCTTTCAACAATACTACCTATAGTAATTGTTATTGTACTTGGTGTTGGTCAATATTCATTTTCTAATGACTCAGTATTTAAAGATTTTGCTGGCCTACCTTACATGCTTTGTGTTTTATTTTTGGCATGGCTAGTATATAAGATTGTTGATTATATTCTAGTTTTAAAAAATGATGATTATGCCAATAAAAAGCTTATTAAAAGAAATGACGAAAGAAATAAGTTTATTAAATTAAAGTCAGGTGCCTTATCAGGTAAAATATTTATCTATGTTATGGGCCTTGCTTGTATTTTAACTGCTTTCTTTTCTAAAATAGTATTTTATACATGTGTTAGCTCATTTGGAATTTTCATTCTAATAGAGTTGATTGTAAATTTAGTATATTACAATAAATATTAATGGTATTTATGATGAAAAAGATAGGAAAATTTTTAAAAAAGCAATTTATAAATTTAAGAAATGATTCTTATATTGAACTACTAGTGATATTGTTTTTTTCACTATCTTTTTCTTTTAATCCAGCAGTTGAAGTTTTAGATGGATATGTAAAGATTTTACTTTCTCCATCTAATCTACTTACAGATTATATTTTTATATCATCTATAGGTAGTGCATTCTTAAATGCTGGATTTAATTTATTAATACACCTAATTTCTATTAAGCTATTAAAGGTTAGAGTCAATAGTCCAATATTTGCAGGACTAATGATGGTTACGGGATTCTCATTCTTTGGTAAGAATATTATAAATACAATACCAATCCTATTTGGTGTATTCTTATTTACAAGATTTAAGCATGTATCATTTAGAAGTCAGATAATTGTATCCTTATTCTCGACTGGTATAGCACCACTTGTAAGCTATATTATGTTTGGCTTTGATATGGCACTTTATATATCAATTCCAGTAGGTATACTTGTTGGTATTATGGCAGGCTTTATCCTTCCACAAATAACAGTTCATACGATGAGATTTCACGAAGGATATACAATTTATAATACAGGGTTCGCACTTGGTGTAATTGGAATAATATCATATGCGCTATTATCGCTATTTAATTTAAGAGTAGAAAGACAAAGTTTCTATGATTTAGAAAATCATATGGTTTTATATTACGTTTTATTTGCGATGTTTGTGTTTTTAATACTAATGGCATTTATTGGTAATAGAAAGGTACTTTCAAATTATAGAAGATTACTTAAAACATCAGGTAGATTAATAAGTTATTATTTTACTGATTTTGGAATAGAAGCAGTAATACTTAATATTGGTTGTGTTGGTTTAGCATTAACAACAATATTATTCCTATTTAAAATTCCACTTAATGGAATATTATTTGGAAGTGTTATTGCAGTTATTGGATGTGCAGCCTTTGGTATTCATTTGTTAAACTCACTACCTGTAATTATTGGTGCGATACTCGCATTTGTAATAAGACTTTTAATATTACAAAGATATTTAGATCCAGCCGAGGATTTTTCGTATATAGTAGGATTTATCTTCTCATTAGGTCTATCACCTATTGCAGGTAAATATGGATTTATATATGGAATTATTGCCGGAATAACCCACATAGCAATATCGCCACTTATGAGTGTAATTCATGGAGGCTTAGTACTTTATAATAATGGATTCGCAACAGGCTTTGAGGCAATGATATTAGTTGTATGTGCAGAGCATATATTTAATAGGGAGAAGAAACATGGACGCAAGCAAGAAAATAAGTAAAATAGTAGAACAGCTTACATTACTTATAATAGATAATCATAGCGATTCTATTGTTGTTAAGGTAGATAAAAAGGAATCTGAATTTGATATTGAAATCAAGACAGATAAGTTTGATGAGAAAATGCTATCTAATTTATCTCATATTCCATTTAGAAGAAATGAAATAATAGAAGAATATGGCTGGGAATTATTAGGTGATGATTCATCATTTAATGAATCATTACATTTAATTGGAAGCCTAGTTGATAATTTAGAGATTAAAAACGAAGATGAATTTGGAGTAATTAGACTTAAAAGATATGAAAAAGCTTAGTATATTATTTTTTACAATAATAATGTTAATAATAATATCATCTTGTAGTAACAAGGCTTTTAACGCTAATTTTATCGCTTTTAGTACTGAGTGCTATATAGCTATTGATAATGAGAATGCAAAAGAAATATATTCAGAGCTTAAACCAAAGATTTTAGAAATGTCATCATATTTTGATGATTATCAAACTAATAGAAATGCAATAAGTATTTATGATTTAAACAAATCAAGAAGAATTGCTAGAAATGAAATATTAGTTGATATATTAAATAAGGCTTTAGAGATTAAAAATGATACAAATGGATGTTATAATCCATTTATAGGATCATTAACTAGATTATGGAAGGACTCATTAAATAATAATAGAATTCCATCTCAAGCAGATATAGATAGCTTACTTTCTAAAATGAATAATACATCACTTGAAATTACTGAAACAGAGATAATACTAAATGGGGATGGAAATATAGATTTAGGTGGAATAGCTAAAGGCTATGCCCTAGATTATATTAGAGATTTTTTGGATAATAAAAATGTAGAATCATATTTTATAGATTTAGGTACATCTAGTGTTTATTCAAAGAATTATAAAATGAATATAAGATTAGATAAGCCATATAATAGTGGATATATTAAGGTATTTGATTTAAATAGTAGTGGAATATCTACATCATCTGGTGAGCATCAAAACAAGGTTATTGATGGCATTCGTTATCATCATTTAATAAGCCCATTTGATGGAAAGCCCGCAACAATTTATGATTCTATATCAGTAATAAGTAGTAACAATACAATTAATGATTCATATTCAACTGCGTTAATGTCTATGGATTTAGATACAATTAAAGAGATTGTAAGCTTAAAGAATATAGATGTTATAGTATTTAAAAATAATGAGATTATATATGAAACTGGTGATAGCATTTGAAAAAATTTATTAAAGATATAATTTTAATAGCTGTCCTTTTTGTAATGATTATTACATCAATGGTTTTAATGTTTATTTTTAATAATCATAATGGACCACTTTATGTAAATATATTCTATAATTCTGAATTAGTTGGATCTTATCCATTAGTTGAAAATAGAGAATTAACATATGAGGCTAAAATATCAGAGGTTAAGGTTTCAATTAAGGATGGATATGTATCAGTTATAGAAAGTGGATGTCCAGATCATATTTGTATTAATATGGGTAAAAAGAACAATTATGGCGATACAATAACTTGTTTACCTAATCTATTTTATGTAAGGATAGGTGATAAGCTATGAATGGAATAAAAAGAATCGCAATTATTTCAATGCTTACGGCTATTGCGATAGTCTTAGGATACGCAGAAAGCTTAATACCACTATCTATTCCTGGAGTGAAGCTTGGACTTGCAAATGTAATAATACTAATTATGATTTATGAATTTAAGTGGTATGAGGCACTTGGTGTAAATGTTATTAGAATATTAATTGTATCCTTAATTAGAGGTACATTCCTATCGGCACCATTCTTTATGTCACTTTCTGGTGGATTATTATCATTTATAGTGATGTTATTATTCTCTAAAATAAAAATATTTACATCACTTGGAGTTAGTGTATTAGGATCAATATTCCATGTTACAGGACAGATACTAGTTGCGATAATAATTATGGGTACTAATGCTATTATTTATTATTTACCATTTATTGCATTATTATCACTTTTAACTGGTATATTAAGTGGTTTAATTACCTATAATTATCTAAGTAGGCATATAACAGAAAAATTTATTAATAAGGACTTTAAAATAGATGAAAAAGAAGGCATTTAATATGCCTTTTTATATTTTTAATAGTAATTAAAAATGCTATAATAAAAAAAAGGAGTCGATATTATGGTATTTCTTGAAAATGATAATTTTAAAGTAACAGTAGATGAAATTGGTGGTGCTTTAGCATCTATTTATGATAAAAAGAATAATTGTGAATTAATGTATGAGCCAGACCCAAGAAGCTGGAATGGTAAGGATGTTGTAATATTCCCATTTGTTGCGAGACTCAAGGATTCTAAATATATTGTTGGGGATAAAGAATATCATCTTAAAAATCACGGAATAATTAGATATAGAAAATTAGATATTAAATATAGTGATTCTAAAGAATTAGTTCTTAATCTAAATTTTGATAAGGATACACTTTCTATTTATCCATATAAATTTAATTTCTTTATTAAATATATACTTGAGGATAATAAATTATCTATAAGATATAAGGTATTAAATGTTGATGATAAGCCTATATATTATGAGCTTGGAGGACACCCTGCTTTAAAGGTTGATGGAGTTGATACTGGATATTCATTTGAAATTAAAAATACAATCCTAGAATTTGAGAATGATATTGTTACTAATAAATATTATCTAAATGAGGATGGAAGCCTAATTACAGGTAAAAGCATCAATCAAATACCTAGATTACTTGATGTTACTAAGGACCTAATAACTGAGGCTAAAACTATTATTTTAGAGGCTTCTGATATTAATAGTGTTAAGCTAAAAACTTTAGGATATGAGTATTTATTTGATTTGAGCGAAGCTCCAATATTAGCATTATGGACATATCCAGGCTATGGGGATTATTTATGTGTTGAGCCATGGTGGGGAATTCCTGATATAATTAATCCTAATCCAGAACTTAAAGATAAGCCTATGATGAGAAGTTTAAATCCTAATGAAAGTGAGGAAGTGGGTTACTCCATCACAATAATAAGATGAATAAGGTATTAATAGCTGATAACGAAAGAAAAATTAAAAAGTTTGATTATGATTATTATCTAAAGCATAAGAACTATCAAATGGCAAGCGCCATCGCAGCTTTAGGTGTCGCAAATGACATAGTAGAGGCATTTTATCAGGATGAGGCTAATCTTACGACTAAAGATATGGTTTTAAGATTATATGCGCTTTTACAGGGCTTGTTTGTTTCAATAGATGCCCTATACGCACTTGCCTATTCTATAACTGGTGCGAATAACGCAGTTAATATCAACAATAACTCTTATATGAGAACATTAAAGTATATAAGAAATGATGTTGTTGGTCATCCTGCAAATAGAGTGATTAATTCAAAGAAGAATGCATACTGTATTTTAGATAATGAAAAAATTACTAAAAAATCATTCACTTATTATATTTATAGTGAGGATTTAGTAAAGGAAAAGGTAATTGATATTGATGAATTATTAGTTCAGTATTATAAGGAAGCTAATGGACTATTAGATGAGTTATATTCAATATTATCTAAATTTAGTAATATTAATCCACTTAAGGAGTTAATATCTAAGGTTTTATATGATTTTTATAAAACATCAAGATATATGGATTCATTAAATAAATTCATAGATAAATATAAGGAAATATATCCAACAAGTAAAAAGGAACAGCACAGAGTTGTTTGGAGAATTGAAAATATCATGAGACTATCTGATATATCAAATTCAAATAAGGATATAACAGATTTAATTCAATATTGTATTGGTCTTGAGCTAAATAAAATTCATAGAACAATCCATGGAATTGATTATAAGCACAAAAAGGATTTTGAGCTTCCTACAACAGTAGTGTCATTATATAGATTTTTAAATAGAAATCCAGAGTATGTTGCCTATGTTAAGTATTTAGGTGATGCCGATCATCCACTATTTTATGATAAATTAAAATCATTATATGAGGCAGTAAGCTTAAAGAAGATGCAGGGTGCGATGGATTATCTAGGCTTTATGATTACTCTATATAAGGGTGGTTTAAAGGATTTAGTTTATGCGATAGCGTTACCAATATTAGAATATAGAAAAAAAGAGTAGAAAAAAACTACTCTTTTTGTTATAATACATGCGGATTTTTTAAAAAGGGTGAAAGATATGGAAATTAGAAATGTAGCAATCATTGCCCATGTTGACCATGGCAAAACAACATTAGTTGATAAGTTACTTAGAAGTTCACACACATTTAGAGATAACCAAGTAGTAGAAGAAAGAGTAATGGATTCTAATGCTATTGAGCGTGAGCGTGGTATCACTATTTTAGCTAAGAATACAGCTATTACTTATAAGAATACAAAAATTAATATATTAGATACACCAGGACATGCTGACTTCTCAGGAGAAGTTGAACGTATCATGAAAATGGTTGATGGTGTTGTACTTGTTGTTGATGCATATGAAGGAACAATGCCTCAAACAAGATTCGTTTTAAAGAAGGCATTCGAGGCTCACTTAAAGCCAATCGTTGTAATCAACAAGGTTGATAAGCCAAGTGCTAGACCCCTTGAGGTAATTGATGAGGTATTAGAATTATTCATTGATTTAGGCTGTGATGAGGATGAGCTTGATTTTCCAATCTGCTATGCAAGTGCTGTTAATAATACTTGCTCACTTGATGTTGATATCACAACTCAAAAAGAGGGTATGGAACCACTTTTAGATATGATTATTGATAATATTCCAGCACCTGAAATGGATACAGAATCTCCACTTCAATTCCAACCAGCATTATTAGATTATACTGATTTCGTTGGAAGAATTGGTATCGGTAGAATTAAGCGTGGAAAGATGAAGACAGGAGAAGTTGTTTCTTGTGTTAGACTTGATGGCTCTATTAAGCAATTTAGAATTCAAAAGCTATATGGATTCTTAGGTCTTGATAGAATTGAAATAAAGGAAGCTGACGCTGGTGATATAGTTGCTATATCAGGCTTAGGCGATATTTCAGTTGGTGAAACTGTTTGTACAGTAGGTAAGGAAGAAGCCTTAGAAAAGATTCATATTTCTGAGCCAACAGTTCAAATGACATTTGGTACAAACTCATCTCCATTCTGTGGACGTGATGGTAAGCTTGTTACTGCATCTAAAATTGAAGAAAGATTATTCAGAGAAGTACAAAAGGACGTTTCACTTAAGGTTGAAAGAATTCCTTCTCAAGAGGAATGGATTGTTTCAGGACGTGGTGAATTACATTTAGGTATATTAATTGAAAATATGCGTAGAGAAGGATATGAATTCCAAGTATCTCGTCCAAGAGTAATTATGAAGGAAATCGATGGCGAGATGTGTGAACCATATGAATACTGCGTAATTGACTGTCCTAACGAATATGCAGGATCTGTAATCGAAATGATGGGTAACCGTCATGGTATTATGGATACAATGAGCAATACTGAAACTCAAACAAGAATTATATATAATATTCCATCTAGAGGCTTAATTGGCTTTAATACAGACTTTATGACTATCACTAAGGGTTATGGTATTATTAACCATTCATTCAGTGATTATAGAAAAGTTGAAAGTGTTAATGTTGGTGAAAGAAAAACTGGTGTATTAGTATCTATGGCTGAAGGTCAATCAACAGCTTATTCAATTGGTGCACTTGAGGATAGAGGCTCTATGTTTATATCTCCAGGTGAAGAAATCTATGAGGGTATGATTGTTGGTGAGGCTAATAAGGACTTAGACTTAGCTGTAAATGTAGTTAAGGCAAAGCAACAAACAAATACTCGTTCATCTAATAAAGATATGACAGTAGTATTAAAGAAGCCTATTATTCTATCATTAGAAGCATGCTTAGAATTCATTAACGAGGATGAGCTTGTTGAGGTAACTCCAAAGCACATTAGATTAAGAAAGAAAATCTTAGATACAGTAGAAAGAAAGAAATACGACGCTAAGGTTAGAAGCGAAAAAGAGAATGATTAATTGATAAAATCCTTAAAGTAATTTTAAGGATTTTTTCTATTTTAAAGCACTAAAAATTATGCCTTTAGATATTTATAATATCTAGTCTATTTATAGACACGTATAAAAATGTATTGTATAATAAAAAAAGATATTATTTCGGGAGTATGGTTTGATGAAAAGGTATTTTGTTTTCTCTGATGTTCATGGAAATTATGATATTTTGATTAAAACGCTTGAGGAAAAAGGCTTTGATATCAACAATAAAAATCACATTATTGTTTCGCTTGGAGATAACTTAGATCGCTTTGATAAAAGCGTTGAAGTATTCAAGTTTTTGAAATATATGAAGGATAGTAATAGAGCTATTTTAGTTATAGGAAATCATGAGGAATTGCATTTAGAGGCAATAGAAAGAAAAGAATTTATTTCAAATGATTTAGTTAACGGAGTAGTCGATACAATGTATTCGTTTTTAAAAGAATACCTAAGAATTAATGTATCAAGAGATGAGTTCATTAGTGACTTTAATTTATATTCAGAAAAGCTAAAGAGTATTGAACCATATAAATTAATCAACGAAATGATAGATTATTACGAGACTAAAAAATATATATTTGTTCATGGATATATACCAGTTAAGAAAAATGACAAGGAATATAGCTATCTAGATAGCTGGAGAGAGGTAGACAAATTAGCCTTTTCGGATTCAAGATGGCTCGATGGCCAAAAAATATATTTTAAATACAATATTTATGAAAAAGATAAAAAAATAGTTTTTGGACACATACCATGTGCTATTTCAAATTATTATAAAAAGAATAAGAAAAAAATATATTTAGGCAAACTAAACGATGATGAGCTAAGGAAATACAGTGATTATTATATTGATGATCACATAATTGCTTTAGATTCATATATTACAAGAACAAAGATGCTAAATATTTTGGTATTTGAGGAGGATGAATTATAGTGAGTAGTCTTGTTGATTTATTTAAGGAAAAAGAAAACAAGAATTTTAAATACTTGTTAGATATAGATGATGAAAAATATTCATCATTATTTACATCATTATATAACGACATAATCACTTGTATTAGCAAGTTTAAGCTAAGATATAAGGCATTCGCTACTGACCTAAGAGGAGTATATAATTCAATTCTAGATCTAACATCTGAGATATTTTGGGATGATCATGAAACAAATGATAACGTTCAGGATAAATTAAATTTTTTATTTGCAAATAGTAATACTAGTCTAGAAAACAATCCTCTTTTATGTAAGTTTTTATTAACAATTCTTAGTATAAATGCAGAAAAAACTATTGAAAAAATAAAAAGCGGAGATAATAGACCATTTTTTAATAATTTCAATGAGGCAAAAAAACTACGTGACTACAAGACGATAAAGTGGAAAGAAAATGAAATTTCTATATATTTCTCTGGCATTAGAATTGATAATAATAAAATAGTAGATTTTGATGAATCAGATGTTGATGATAAGAACTATAAGGTAATATCTTTGATTTATAATTTTAATTATGCTTATTCATCATTTATTATTAAGAATTTTAATCAGGGATTTCTTAATTATATAATTCATTCACAGGAAAGGAAGAATGAAGTAGTATTTAAAAACGATGAGGCTCAAATATTATTCAATGATGTTAAAAATAATCCTCATAAGTATTTTCTTCATTCAATTAAATTTATAAATAAATATTTAATTTCTTTAATTAATGTAAAATATGGCAAGAATTTAAATGAAGAGGATTATGCTATTGATACTGATTTATTTAAAATTGGTGATCTTGAGGTTATTAACTCTATTGAAATAGAACAAACTAATAAGAAGATTATGCTTGCAAGAACCGGTGCGAATTCGGATTTTAGATATTATATTTTGCAAGAGTATGAGTTTGATTCAAACATCACTAAGAATGATAAGCTATCATATAACACAATTGAGATATCAAATGCTTTAACTGGTAGAAGAAGCGATAATGTCATTTCTATTGAGGAAATAAAAAATGATAATAACGAAGTAATAAAGTATAAAATCTATAGTATTAAGCTTGGAGTATTTGATATAAATAATAATGATGTTTTAACACTTCATTCTAGTGATTTAGTTAAGCTTTCTTCTAAAAAGAAATATGAGGCTGTTGAGGATTTATATAACATTTTAGATGTATTCCACAATAAGGATTTATATTTACGTTATATGGATCTTGATACATTCGTTCTAATTAACATAGAAAATGTTGAGCTTCAAATAATATCAATTGAATTTGTAAAAATGGATAGAAAAGAAGAATATCGTACAGTAAGAGATTATATTCCAAGCAATGTAATACTTGATAACTTGTTTGATGGTGTTGATTTTTCAAATAATGAGGTATCGCTAATTGTTGATACTATATATGCAGCAAACCTAGCTACATATATTATGTCATGCTTTGAAGAAAAAAAGTTCGATAGATGGGACTTTAACGATCGTAGAAAAATAATAGAAGAAGAGTTTAAGGAAAATAGCGAGCTTATTAATAAAATCAATGATCTAAAAAATAAATATGATATGTTATCTCGTTATTTATATGGTAAGAAAAAAGGTAAAAACGAAAGCGGTATTGAAAATATTAAAGATTTTATTAAAGATTTCAACAATTCAGTTTTAACTACATTAAAGATGGTGGCATAATGGATGTTTTTGTAAAAGAATTTGTCGACAAAAAGAAAGCTTATGAAGAATTTAATACTCAAAAAAGACTTTATGAAATTGGAGTTAAATGTCCTAAGCTAATAGGGGATGGTCCTGAGAAGCGAGGAGACAAATTCATTATAAAGATGGAAAATGTTAATGGGACATCGTTTAGAGACTTCCTTAATAAAAAATACATAAGCAAAAGAAAAAAGATGTTTTGTCTTTTGTTTATTAGTGAAAATATAAAGATTATGCATTCAAAAACAATCAAGCATTTGGATTTAAAACCTGAAAATGTAATAATCCTAGAAAAGAAGCAGGGACCAATTACATTTAATGATGTTATCTTAATTGATTTTGGAAATAGCTTTATATTTGGAATAGAAAACGATAATACTAAAGAATATAGAACATTTGAGCATCGAACTCTTAAAGCACTAACACTTAAAACAGATGTTCAGGTATTAGGAATAATGCTATATGAAGTATACTTTGGCAAATTACCAAATTTATTATTATCCTATGATTCTAAAGCATGGGATGAAGAACCTAAATTTGATGATGTTGAAGAAAAGAATCCACTTTATATTGCGTTAGAAAACTTATATAAAAAATGTATGTCAGAAGATAAAGACAAAAGAATTACATCAAAGGAATTCTATGATATATTAAAAAGAATTTTATATAGTAAAGAATACAATAATTATTGGGTATAGTTTATGGTAAAGATAGTCAGGGCAGTTAATATAATATTTGCATTTATATGCATGATGAACTTCATATTAAACACATGGAATATTCTATTTTTAAACGGAATATTATTTGCCTTTGGCTTAGTTTCGCTAATTATCTTGTTTTCTATTAAGGGAATTACTGTAACTGCTAAGAGTGTTGTGAACCTAATAATAACTACAATACTATCAGCTCTCTTTTTCTTAAACTATTTTAATGTATTTAATGGTTTCATAAAAGATTTGGAAACTTATGCTGTTATCATATATTTTATTAGTCTAGCAGCAATTATTTATTATGGTTTTTTCTTTTCATTTGGAATGGAGGAGACAGATAATTATTCTGTTGATGCGAGAGAGTACTTAAGCATTGTAAGTCTATTTATAGTACTATTTACATCTATTGCTTGCGGTGTATTTTTGTATTTTTCATTTAGCGACATCTCAAAACTAAAATTTGTTTGCTTATTTGTTATAGTAATTGTCTTCTTGGGATTTTTAAATATATATTTAGAAGATGGTAATTTATTTTTTGATACTGGTAACTCATTATGGAAACATATAGAAGCAATTATATATCCATTAATACTAGTATTCACTATAGTTCCTTATACTATAGTTACTTTTAGCACACCAGATATAATTGCTGAGATGTCTATTGTCTTTTGGTCCATAATTGCTATATCCTCAGTTGCATTAATTATAGAATCTATAATAACTAATATAATTGACGCTAAGGGCTATTATAAAAAAATTAGTAGACACAGAAGATATTTAAAAAATCAGAAGTATCTTGAGCTTAAGCTCGCTGAATCCGAAAGGGAAGAAAGAGTAAAAAAAGCTAAAGTCACTTACGCTCATACTTTAGAAAGAAAGACTGTTATGGTTAAGTGTAAGATTTGTGATGAACAAATAGATAGTTTATTTGTAATTTGTCCATCATGTGGAAAAGTTATAAGAGAAAATTTGGCTATTAAAATATAGATATAAAACGGAGTTTTTATGAGTGAAAAGTTTGTATTTGATCATGTATATCGAATAGAAAATTTAACATTTGGTTTAACTACATCAGTTATAAGGAAATATGATAATTCTTTTTCCTCTTTTTTAAATTTGTTCGATGACAAGTCAATACGACTAATATTTATAATAAAAATTAGGGATGAAAAAACTATAATTGATGTTCTTATTAATGGACATTATTTTTATACCAATTTAGCTGATATAGATGAGATTGAGTCAATTACTTTAACAAATGAACGTACTGATAACAGAGATTTACATAGAGATATTTTATATAATTCATGCACAATAATTCCTAATAAATTGAATATAGAATATATAAACGATGGAAAATCAGAAAAGACTTTTACGAATAAAGATTATTCAAATTATATGTGTCCTATATTAAAAATTGATGAGCTATCCTCAAAAATTGTTGAAGTATTTGATATAAAGAATAAAGAGTGGGATAAAGAAAAAATAAAGGAACTTGATGAAAGGTATAAAGAAGAGCTTGAGTATATTAAGGATGCAGTAAGCGATAATGAAGAAGGCGAAGAATACATGGTTGGAAAGCTAAACAGCGAAGGAACATCAATGCTTAGCTACGATAGCTTTTCGCCTTTAGAAACAACCAATAGACAAAAAATAGTTAGTTATATTTTTCATTGCAAGCCAGTAGATGATATAACGTTATTAAAACAAACTAAATTTCTTAAAATAAATAATAGTATTTCAGGTGAAGTGGAGAAATATGAGGATACTGATGATTATTTAGAAATAACATTGTCATTTGAGGAAATAGATGTAGATTTAATTCCTAAAAGTGGAAAACTAGAATATGCATATTCAGCATTTCAAAATAACATAAGAAAAAAAGCTATATATAAGCTAAAGTCTAATCCTTATAGTCCATTAAATAATTCATACTTGAAGTTTAAAGAAGAAAATGATGCATTTTATAAGGATGATAAATTAATAGAAGAAATAATCGAAAATCATAAATATAGACCTAATGAGAAGCAAGAAAAAGCTATTAGAAAAGGTGCTGCATTAAATAATAGTGGTCTTTTGGTTTTAGGTCCTCCAGGTACAGGTAAAACAACAGTAATAGTTGACTGGATTAAGTATTATGTATCAAAAGGCAAAAAGGTATTAATCACATCAATGAGTAATATGGCTGTTGATAATGCTTTAAAGGGTTCTATAAAAAAAGAAAACGAAGATATTGTTGGACGTCCGATTTCATGTGTTAGAGTTGGCTCAATAGAAAAAATCAAGAACGAAGAAATGAAAAAATTAACGCTTGATTGTTATAGAGACGACTTTCAAGATCAAATATTTTATAATTCAAAAGAAAATGTAAAGAATATCACAAAAAGCATTGAAGCTTTGAAAAATGGAATCAAAACAGTTGAGTACTTCGATAAAGAATTTAATAGTTTTAAAGTAAAACTAGATAATAAAAAGATTGAATTACAAAAAAAATTAGATTCAATTAATAAGCTTAACAAAAGTATAAGTGATTATTTATATGAAAAGGAATGTATTGAAAAATATCTTTCAAGTGAAAATTTATTCTTTAAAATATTCTTGTTCTTTAAAAACATCAAAAAGAAATTAAGAATTAAAAAGCTTACAAAGCTCATTATAAATAATAAAGCTAAATTAGAAAGTGAATTAAATGAGTACGAATCTAATCTTGAGGATTTGAATAAGGATATGATAAGAATCCCAGGAATATTCGATTATAATTCAGTTAAGAGTGATTTATTTTTAGATGAATTTAAAAAGTATTTCAAAAAGACTACTGATTATATTGTGGATAAAGCGAAAATGCTAGTAGAACTAAATCTTGGTTTAAAAAATCTAGACATCTTAAAGTTTATCTTTCACTCAAGTAAAGACTTAGTTCAAAGATTTTCTAGTGAAATAGAAAAAGAGACTTCTTTAAAAAGGGTATTAGATGAATATAATGATTTCTTAAATGGTAGAAACATAGAAGATTTCAATAAAGAATCCTTAGAGCATGTCGATGTAGTAGGTGCTACATGTATAGGTATTCAAAGTAATAAAGCATTCAAGCAATTAGAATTTGATGTTGTAATAGTTGATGAGGCAGGTCAAATACTACCATATGACATATTAGTTCCGCTTTCTATGGCAAAGGAAAACTATATTATGGTTGGTGATTATCAACAAATCCCACCAGTAGAATCATCTTATTTAGACATAATAAGAGAAAAGGATGTAGTAGTTGATGATAGTGAAAAGAAATACCTAGATACTAGCTATTTTGAAATGCTATATAAATATTTTGATAAGAAGAGCTTAAGCGAAAAAAAATTACATGTTGTAAACCTTGATACACAATATAGAATGCCTTCATCAATTAGTGATTTATTATCAGAAGCATTTTATAATGGTGAGTATCATGCTTTTGAGGATAAGAAAAAGGAAGAGCCATTATTTGGATTCCCTAGTAATTTCGTTTTATATGATGTTAAAAAATATGAGGAAAAAAGTGATACAGGATATATCAATCAGGAAGAGGTTAATGTGATAAAGGAAATAATCAATCACATTAAATCAAAGGATGATGATTATCGCGCTACACATGATGGTAAAAGCTTTTTTGATGATCAGGATAATTTAGGTATTATTGCCCCATATAAATCACAGGTAAACTATTTAACTAAAGAACTAAATAAAATACTTGATGGTAAGGCAAGTAGGTTTGTTAATACGTTAGATAGCTTCCAGGGACAAGAAAGAGATATGATTATATTCTCATTTGTTAGAAGTAATGATAGTAGCTTAAATGAAAATATAAATAATAAAATTGGCTTTTTAAAGGAAACTAGAAGAATTAATGTTGCTTTATCAAGATGTAAGAAACAATTAATTTGCGTTGGTAATTTTGAATTCTTATCTAAAGTAAAAGAGAATAAGGATAAAGAAATAGAGAAGTTTAATAAATTTTTAAATATGGCTGTTGAAAAAGGAAGACAAAACAACAATAACAAGTATGATGTTATGTTCGTTGATTATGTCGCTGGTGGCTTAAATGTTCGATAAAAAAGATTTAAAAAATATGTTTATTTTTGAAAAAATGTATGATGAAAATGAATATGTAGAAAAGCATATTAGCGACTTATCTTTTTTTATGATGCCTTACCCTATCTATTTTGTAAAAGTAGATTTGGAAATGAGAGTGTATGAGGATTTTGAATTCTTAGATACGCATATTTTGAAGCTTGTTAAAATTGGATTATCAAAAAATGAAATATTAAAGTATTTGGCTATCCCTGGAAATTCAAATTCTATAACAGAAAGAATCAAGTATTTAGAAACTATTGGATTAGTTAGAAAAATGGATGATATATATTCTATAACTGATGATGGTAAAAGGTCATTAGAAATAGGAAAAATAACTTATGTTTCTTCAATTGATAATTCAGTTAAGTTTAGCTCACTTTTACAAGTTGACTCTCAATCATTTTCTGTTTTATCAATGGGAAGAAGAATAAATGAAAATTCCCTTAAAGCACACCCAAAAGGAATTATGATTGAAAGCCCTGAGAATGAGACAAGTGTAGATATAAATAAATTAAATGAAAACATAAAAAATTCATTTCAAATGGGCCTATTAAGAAATGATATGGATAGAAATGTTACAAGCATTGAAAATCCTGAGTATTATAAAACAGGTTATACTTCGCTATATACACTTTATGACAGAAAAGAAAAGAAGGTAGTTAGCTTTTTAGAAAGCAAATATAATCAATCACCTATGGATGATTTTAAAATAGTAAAAATAGGTGGCAATTATATTTTTAAGGCTAGTATTGATTCTTCATACGATGAAAATGTTGAAATATTTGTATATGATGACTATGATTTAAAATATATTTTAGCTTTAAAGGATTATGAATACATATCTAGTGAATATAAATACTTTGAAATTAGAGTGAGAATTCCATATTATAAATCTATTGATTTATTTATTAGTGATTATAAAACACATAGATATAATTATTTTTATGCCCCAATACAGGATAGCATAGGAACTGTGTTAGGGAACACAATTGATTATTCATTTAAGATGAATAGAGTGGTTGAAAATATTAGATATATAGATTCTTCACCTGATTTTATAAATGAGTACATAACTAATGACTCGCTAAATAGCAAGAATACTTATTCTAGCTTTGATAAAATAAAATCAATAATAAGAGAATATATTCCAATTAAAGAAATGAATGATAGCTTCTTATTCACCTTTGATTGTTCAAAGTTAAATACATATAATGAAAAGTATGATTATTCTTTTATAGTTTATACAATAATTCAAAGACTAATGAAGAATCAAAAGTATTTTTACTGGTATAAGGAAGATAAAAAGATAGAAGAGAAAGAAGTATACCGTAAATTTTGTATAATATTTAAAAACGAGGATGCATTTGTTAATAAAGAATTCTTTAATAATAAGCTTTCAGTCTATTTAATAATGGAAGTTGCTAAAATTATAAGAGATAACGCTAATAGTCAACATCCGAGTGAAGGTAAGAAAATAGCTGAGTTAATAGAAAAGAAACGTTTCTTTGATGTGATTAAAGATTATTCTAAGTATTTTGATTATAAATTTATTTATAATATTGATATAGAATCTATATATAAATAATAAAGAGATAGAGGAAAAAAGATGGAAAAGATGTTTGATAATATATTTTATTATTACATTCCTGTTGTATTAGATATAAATGAGGATTGTGATGATTTAGGATTAGATATTTCAAGTGAATATTTACGATCAAATGTAAAAATAATTTTAGATAAAATAAGAGTAAGAAAGCTTAATGATATAAGTGTTATTAAGAATATGAATTTTAATATAAAGATTGATTTTAGCTATGACTCTGAGGCTGAGCTTATTTGTTTTCCAAATTTAGATAATAAGGAAGAATACAAATATTCTAAAATTAAGTATTTACGTATTAAAACTATTTTTGATGTAAAGAATGAAAAAATGGATGAGTATTTTGATTCGCTAGTTAAAATAAATGCTGACTTTTTCCAAGCACTAAAGAAGATGACAGACTTAACTAAGGAAAATGGCATTGTTAAATTACTTAATGATAATTTAAAAATAAAAGGCGATATCAAAATATATGACCCAAGAGTTGCATCATCACTATTTGTTATAGATGAAGCAAATAGTAATAAAGAATTAAAAATTGAAACAACTAACAAATTATCAAACTGTCTTACTACAAAGGTTGTGAAGGTTAAGGATGAGTGGATTTATGATGAAGCTATTTATTCAACAAATATTAGAGGTCTAAATTATATTAGAAGTACTAATAAATTAAAGGATAGATTTAAAGAAAGCTTCAGCACAAATTATAATTACTTATTCTTGATTGCCTTAAATCAAGCAATTATTTGCGAATATGAAAATGAAAAAATTACATTGAAGATTCAAGAATACGATGATAAGAATTCTAATATTAATTACAAAGAAAAAAGAGATAGCATTAAAAATGATATCATGCATGTAAAGAAACAAATAGCTACATATTTTTTCGATGTTACTACAAATGTATACAATTTAAATATGATTTATGTCGATTTAATAAAGAACTTTGTAATTAGTGTTTCTCAAGCTGAACTTCTTGAGAATTTAAGTATATTAGATTACTTACTTGAGGATGATGTAAAAAGAATTGATAAGAAATATGCCTACATTGGAAGAATTGTAAATGCAGCATTAACAATTATTTTATTAATACTTGCAATATTACAGGTAGTAGAAGAAAAATTGTTAACATTCCTTATTTCTTTAGGCGCAGGAGTTATATTATTAATTTGTTACATACTTTATAATCATTTTAGCGAAAAATAGTATTTGGATTTCATTATCTCTAGGATTTTTCATCGTTAAATCCAATTAATACGACTAAAAAGGAAGCCATAATGTTATAAAAGAGAATAATTAATTGATAAAATCCTTAAAGTGTTTTAAGGATTTTTTTCTTGCTTGTTTGCTATATTTATTATATTAAGATATAATAATTGTTGGTGAATTTGTTATGTTATTTGGAAAGTATGTCAACAAATTTTATAGAATATATGCCATCTTTTTTATTCTTGGTGTAATAGCGTTAATAGCCGTTGACTATTTCCAGCTTGAAATACCCGAGGTGTGTGGTGAAATCATTAATGGTATTGAGGACAGTACCATTTTTAGTGATTCTAATAAAATGATGTGGCTAATGATTAGACTTGGCATAATCGCGGCTGTAATGTTCTTTGGACGCTTCCTATGGCGTTATATGATATTAGGTGCCTCTGTAAGAATTGAGTCTGATCTAAGATTTGATTTATTTAGTCATTCAGAAAAGCTATCTACTCAGTTTTATAAGGAGCATAAGACTGGAGCTTTAATGGCACTTTTTACTAATGACCTACAGGCTATAAGACAACAATTTGGTATAGGTATGGTTAGCTTAGTTGATGCTTTATTCTTAGGTGCTTTAGCATTATTCAGAATGTTTAGCTGTAACTGGTTACTTGCCCTTGTGTCAATGGTTCCTATGGCTTTAATTGGTGGTGTTTCTATAATTGTAAGTAGAGTTATGGAAAAGAAGTTTAAACTACGCCAAGAGGCATATGATAATATATCTGATTTCTCTCAAGAGAATTTCTCTGGTATTTCAGTTATTAAAGCCTTTGTTAAGGAAATACATGAAATAAGACATTTCAAAAAGCTTAATAATGATTATTATAAGAAGAATATTAATTATGTAAGATATTCAACAATACTTAATGTATTATTAACTGCGATAATTTCATTAATAATTGGAATATTATTATTCTTTGGATCTTATTTAGTTATTAATAATTTTGAGTTTAATGGCAATGTATTTAAAACTGGTAATCTATTTGAATTTATAGGATATTTTAATATTTTAGTATGGCCATTTATGGCAGTATCATTCTTAATTACAGTATTATCTCAAGCTAAAGCATCATATAAGAGAATAGAAGAATTCTTAGATTCTAAAATTGATGTTAAGGATGAGGATGTAATTGATATTGATTCAATAAAGGGTGATATTGAATTTAAGAATTTATCATTTAAGTATCCTGATAGTAATAATATTATTTTAAATAATGTTTCATTTAAGATTAATAAGGGTGAAATGGTAGGTATTATTGGTAAAACTGGTTGTGGTAAGACTACAATAGTTGATTTATTACTTAGAACCTATAACATAAATGAAAATGAGCTATTAATTGGTGGAAATGATATTATGCATCTACCTATAAAGAAGGTAAGAGATGCGATAGGCTATGTACCACAGGATAATTTCTTATTCTCTGATACTATCGCAAATAATATTTCATTTTCAGTTTCTAAAGCTGATTATGAGGACATAAAAAAGGCTGCGAAGCTTGCAGACCTAGATAGTAGTATAGTTGAATTTACTGATAAATATGACACAGTTATTGGAGAGCGTGGAGTAACTCTATCTGGTGGTCAAAAGCAAAGATTATCTATAGCACGTGCAATAGTTAAGAATCCTGAAATATTAATATTTGATGATTCAGTATCCGCAGTAGATACTAAAACAGAAAAGAATATTTTAGATAATCTAAAGACCTTAAGACGTGGTAAAACCACTATTATGATTGCTCATAGAATATCAACTGTTTCAGATTTAGATAAAATCATTGTTATGGATAAGGGTGAGGTTGTAGCTATTGGTACACATAGTGAGCTTTTAGAGACATCACCTTTATATCAGGAAATGGTTCACCTTCAATCATTAGAAGAGAAAATTGGAGGTGATATAGATGAGATATGATGATAATAAGCATATCAAGAAATATAAGGATAGTGTAATTATTAAAAGACTATTAAAATATGCCCGTCCTTATATTTGGGAATTTATATTCGCTATAGTATTAACACTACTTGTAGTTGCGGCTCAATTAATGCCTGCCTACTTAGAAGGAGAGGTAATTGGAGCACTTGCAAGTGTTGAGCTAACTAACCAAGAAAAGCTTTCTAAGGTATTTTTACTATTTATGGTCTTCCTAGGCTTTTTGCTAGTAGCATCAGTTATAAATTATTTTTCATCGATGATACTTCAAAAGGCAGGACAAAAGGTAGTATTAAATATTAGAGAGGATGTATTTACTCATATTGAGAATTTATCAATTGCTCAAATAAATAAAACTCCAGTTGGAAAGCTTGTAACAAGAGTTACATCTGATATAAATGCAATAAATGATTTATACACAACAGTTATTGTAAATCTATTAAGGTATATAGTAACTATTATTGCGGTTATTGTAATAATGATTATTCTATCACCAATATTATTCCTATATATTATGATTGCAACTCCAGTATTAGTAGTATCATATGTACTATTTAAGATATTTGCTCGTAAGCAATATCGTTTAGTACGTGGCTGTGTATCAAATATTAATACTTTCTTATCTGAGAATTTATCTGGTATGAAGATTACTCAAATCTTTAATCAAGAGGATAAGAAGCTAAATGAATTTAAAGAAAAGAATGATGACTACAAAAAGAAGTCAGTAAAGGAAGTAGTCATTATGGGTCTATTTAGACCATTCATATACTGTATATATGTATTAACTCAAATGCTAATACTATATAGAGGATATTTATTAATTGGGGCAGGTAGACTTACTGTTACATCATATGTTAAATTCTATGGTTATATAGATTTATATTTTAACCCGATTCAACAAATCGCAGATCAATTTAATATTTTACAATCATCATTTGCAGCATCAGAAAGAATATTTGAAATATTAGATGAAAAGCCTTCTATTAATTATAATGATGGAATAGAGCTTGATTCTATTGAAGGTAAAATAGAATTTGATCATGTATGGTTTAGATATAATGAGAATGAATGGATATTAAAGGATGTCTCATTTACTATTAATCCAAAGGAAACTGTAGCCTTCGTTGGCGCAACAGGTGCAGGTAAAACTACAATTCTATCCTTAATTGTTAGAAATTATGAAATTCAAAAGGGTGAAATAAGGATAGATGGAATTGATGTTAAGAAAATAAAGATAGCATCATTAAGAAAGAAAATAGGTCAAATGCTTCAGGATGTATTCTTATTCTCAGGTGATATTAGAAATAATATTACATTAAGAGAAGAAAGCATCACAGATGATGAAATATACGAGGCTATCAAATATGTTAATGCTGATAAGCTAGTTGATAGATTAGATGGTGGACTTGACTATAAGGTTATGGAAAGAGGAGCTAACTTTAGTCAGGGTGAACGCCAATTACTATCTTTCGCAAGAACTATTGTTCATAAGCCAAATGTAATGATTCTAGATGAGGCAACAGCGAATATTGATACTGAAACTGAAGTATTAATTCAAGACTCACTTAATAAGATGAGAAATGTAGGAACAATGCTAATTGTTGCCCACAGATTATCAACTATCAAAAATGCTAATAAGATAATAGTATTAAATAAGGGTATGATAGTTGAAATGGGTACTCATAATGAACTTTTAGATAAACATGGCATGTACTATGACTTATATGAGCTTCAATATAAGAATAGTTAATTCTATTCTTGATTATATTAAATAATTCGATTATAATATTGTTGTTTTTAATGGCAAAGATTAAGGCCGTAATAGATAATAAATTTACTTAAAAGAGAAGAAATAGTATGGTGAGATATTTCTAAGTAAATCGTCTATGAATTCACCTTAGGAGCTGGGAATTTCCCCGTATATCTACGTTACAGATTAATTGAGTGCTATATCACTATTGATATAGAACTAAGGTGGTACCGCGGTTTATTCGTCCTTAGAGCATTATGCTTTAAGGACTTTTTTATTGGAGGGATAAAATGGAAGAACTAGAAAAGTTAGACGGTATATTAAATGATGCCGAAAATGAAATGAAGGATGTTGATGATTTAAACGAGCTTCAACAAAGAAAAGCTAATTACCTAGGTAAGAAGGGTATCATAGCTTCAATTATGGCTAACATGAAGTCATTAACAGTTGATGAAAAGAAAGCAATTGGTATGAAATCTAATAAGATTAAGCAAGATCTAGAGGCTTTCTTTGAAAACAAGAAAAAGGCAATCGAGGATGCGATTGTAAGTAAAAAGCTAGAAAGTGAAACAATTGATGTTACACTTCCAGGATATAAGCTTCCTACTGGTGGAATTCATCCACTTAATCAAACAATTATGGATTTAGAGGATTTATTCGTTGGTATGGGCTATAAGGTTGCAGAAGGACCTGAAATTGAAACAGACGAATACTGCTTCGAAAAATTAAATCTTCCAAAGGGACATCCTGCAAGAGATATGCAAGATACATTCTATATTAATCCTGAATTATTATTAAGAAGCCAAACTTCTCCAGTTCAAGTAAGAACAATGCTTGAGGAAAAGGGAGAGCCTATTAAGATTATTTGTCCAGGTAAGGTTTATAGAAGAGATGCCGATGATGCAACTCACTCTCATCAATTCATGCAATGTGAGGGTTTAGTTTTAGGTAAGGACATCACATTAGGTGATTTAAAGGGTGCATTACTTGAAATGTTTAGAAAGATGCTAGGAGCTGATAGAAATATTAGACTTCGTCCATCATTCTTCCCATTCACTGAACCATCAGTTGAGGTTGATGTATCTTGTGGTTTATGTGGTGGTAAGGGCTGTAACACATGTAAGCATACTGGTTGGATTGAAGTATTAGGTGCTGGTATGGTTAATGATAACGTACTTAGAATGTGTGGATATGACCCTAAGGAAATTCAAGGATTTGCATTTGGTATCGGAGTTGAACGTATCACAATGATGAAATATAAGATTGATGATATTAGAAATTTCTATACAAATGATTTAAGATTCCTAAATCAGTTCAAGGAGGAGAAGTAAAATGAAGGTTTCTAAGAATTGGTTAAGTGATTATCTAGATTTATCTAA
>JAEEHU010000154.1 GCA_016280975.1 Acholeplasmatales bacterium
AAAGTGTGGATTTAAAGAATGCTTTATTGCTAAAAAAAGAGAAGAAAAAGATGGAATCAAATATGATAATTTAATAATGAAAATTGAAAAGTAAATTAAGGAGAAAAGTATAAAATGGATAGTAAAATAACATTTAAAAAATTAGATAAGGAAAACTATGAAATATTAAAAGAATGGTGGCATAGTGAAAGAGTAAAGCAATTTTGGGATAATAGCAAAGAAATGGAAGAAGATGTTGACAATTATGTATTAAAAGGTCAAAAATCTTATTATGACTATTATATAGGATTATATGATGGTGTACCTTATGCATTAGTAATGACTTCGGAGCAAACAGAAGATGACTACTATGAATACTATAAAGAGTATTTAAGTAAAACAGGAAAAACTTATGCAATAGATTTTATGATTGGAAATGATGATTTTGTAGGAAAGCATTTAAGTTCTATAACTTTAAGAACATTTGTAGAAGAATACTCTGATGAAGAAGCTGATAGATTTATTATTGATCCTGAATTTGACAACGAAGTGGCTTTTAGGTGCTATAAAGGTGCTGGATTTGTAGATGTTGACGAGTATATTGTTAAAGATGGATTTTTTAAAGGAAAAAAACTTCATTTAATGATAAGAGGTAGGGAAAGAGAAAAAAATGTACCACCAGAGGAAAGATAATCATAAATTATTTTGATGTTTATAAAATTTTGGTATGGTAAACAAGTATTAGAACAAAAAATTAGAATTTGTAGGTGTGAATGATGAAAACTTTATATATGATTGGTGGCACTATGGGAGTTGGAAAAACAACTGTGTGCCAACAGCTCAAACAGGATTTACCGAATAGTGTATTCCTTGACGGAGATTGGTGTTGGGATGCAAATCCGTTCCAGGTAACCGATGAAACAAAAGCAATGGTGACGAATAATATTTGTTACTTACTCAATAATTTTCTGAAATGTTCTGTATACGAGAATATTATATTTTGTTGGGTGATGCACAAGCAGACAATTATCGATTCCATACTTAAGAAGCTGGATACACAGAATTGTGAGGTGAAATGCGTCTCACTTGTAGCCGATGAAGATACTCTGCGCGAAAGATTGTCCGCGGATGTAGAAAAAGGTATTCGTTCTGAAGATGTAATTGAGAGAAGCATAGCAAGAATACCTATGTATCAAGCATTGGGTACTATTAAAATTGATACCAAAGGAAAAGCTGTGGCTGTGATTGCCAATGAGATAAAGAGGTTGTAATACTGATAAATTCCTATTTATCGTTCAGAAATAGGGGTACGCAAAAGACTCCAATGGTACGCAAATGTCATGGGGGTACGCACTTTTTAAAGAGGGGTACGCAAATTGTATTCGATGTTGCGTACACTGCCATTAAAGAACAGTAGGTTTGATACAATTCTGTATCAGGCCTTTTTTTCTTTATATAATTATAAAAATTGTATAATTAAGCCATTTATTTAAATTGTAAGAAGAAATATAGCATCAATTTAGAGACTTAAAAGCTCTATTTTGGTGCTTTTTAATTTTTTTAAGATTTGTATTCGGACATTTTTCTCGAATTAGAGACATTTTTCTAGGTATTCGGGACATTTTCCTATATTCGGACATTATTCTTTGTTATTTTAGAAATAAATGATAAAATTAAACTAATAAGACATCCAATAAAGAAATGCTAGGAATATAAAATGAGTATAGAAGAAACTAAAATAGGCTTTGAAAAAAGCTTTAAAGAAAACAATTATTATAATAAACAAACACAAGATAATAATCATTTAAATAAAATTATTGAATGTTTAAATATTAAACCTGATATGAAAATATTAGATTTGGGTACAGGCTCTGGTTATTTAGCATTTAATATTGCTGAAAAATATAATAATGTTACTATTATTGGATTAGATATAGTTAAAGAAGCATTGGAAAGAAATAAAGAAAAAGCTAAAGAGAATAATATAAGTAATATATCATTTGTATCATATGATGGAATAGAATTTCCATTTGATAATAAAACATTTGATATGGTTATAACAAGATATGCACTTCATCATTTTCCTAATTTAGATAAAACATTTAATGAAATTGATAGAGTATTAAAAAATAGTGGATTATTATTTATAAGTGATCCTAAACCAAATGATATAGATATTAATAGATTTGTAGATAAATATATGCAAAAGAAAAAAGATGGCCATATTAAGTTTTATACAAAAGAAGAACTTATATTATTAGCTAATAAATATAATTTTAAATTAGTTGATTCTTTTGATACAGAGATAACTTTTCCTAGAATATTAGAATCAAAAGATCAATATGATGATATACTAAATAGTTGTTCTAAAGATATATTAGAAAGCTATAATGTTAATATAAGAGATAATGAAATATGGATTACTGAGAAGGTTAACAATTTGTTATTTGAAAAGGTATTATTGAAATGAAAGTACACCAAATTAAAATAGATTTTAATGTAACTAATGATATTAAAAGATATGTATATGTTTATGTGATTGAAGCTAAATACTTATATTTAATTGATTCTGGAGTATATGGTTCTGAAAAGGAAATATGT
>JAEEHU010000155.1 GCA_016280975.1 Acholeplasmatales bacterium
AATACAATAATAGATAAGGTTTATGTATCAGCTCAAGATAGATCAGGCTATGCTCATTTTGGAAATACTGATGGTATTGGAGCATATAAAAATGATGGTACTCTTAAGGATAATGCAATTGTAGTTTATGTATCTAACGCTAACAAAAATACAGTTAAAGCAACTATTAATGGTGTTGAATATGAAGGTCTTGCAAATATACTAAAAGCACAAGATACATCAGTTAATGAAAACATTATTAATAGACCTTTAGATATTAGAGTTTTAGATACAATTGATGCTGCAACATGGAAGCCTATTACTACCTCTTCTTATTCAACTGCCACTAC
Organism: Acholeplasmatales bacterium; assembly: GCA_016280975.1. Lineage (GTDB taxonomy): Bacteria > Bacillota_I > Bacilli_A > Acholeplasmatales > Anaeroplasmataceae > Anaeroplasma. The sequence continues at coordinate 330 of JAEEHU010000155.1, forward strand.
ATCAACAATTAGAGGCTTAAATGGTGAGTATTTAGCTCTTCAAGAATATTCAGAGGATGCAATCATATCAGGTGGCTTTAATGAGCTAAATGAAGAAACATATACTAAACTTAACGGATTAACTAATAAGATTAAATATGATTCATCTAAAAATGAATTTGATTCATATTATAATATGCTTGATGTAAAGAACACTAAGAATATTACAGTTGAAGGTGTTGGAGATGATGCTGGATTATTCCAATGGGGCTTCACATGGAAAAACACATCTTCTGTTGAGGTTAAGAATTTAACATTTAAGGATTATCCAGAGGACGCATGTAGCGCAGAAGGTTCTGAAGAGGCAACAACTATCTCAGGATTTAAAACATCAGATATTTGGATTCATAATAATACATTCTATAAAGGTAAAAATTATTTTGATGTTTGTAGTGAGCAAGATAAGCATGATGGAGATGGAACAGTAGACTTCAAGAGACTTAAAAATGTTACTGTTTCATATAACCATTTTATTAAAAATCATAAGACTGGCTTAGTTGGTGGATCTGATACACAGAAAACAGCAAATCTTACATTCCATCATAACTTCTATGATGAGTGTCAATCACGTCTACCATTTGCTCGTCAAGCAAATATGCATATGTATAATAACTACTACTATAAATCATCAGGAAATAATATGCAGTTTTATGCAGGTGCATATGCGTTTATAGAAAACTGTTATTTTGAAAACGTTAAAAACACATTTAGTTTAAAAACATCTGATGGTAAAGCTGCAGCTGTAAAATCATATAATAATATTTATGATAACACTAGTTCATCAGGTGCAACTATTGTAACTGATAGATTACAAGCTGTTTCAAATGGAAATATATATGGTTCTACATTTGATACAGATGAGAGTATCTTCTACTTCGATTCAGAAAATAATAAATCTAATGTTTCATTATTATTTTTAGCAGAAGACGTTAAGGAATTAGTTCCAGAGTATGCAGGTGCAGGTAGTGCCTATTATAAAAACTATATTTTTAATCAGGTTAATGAGGATGTAACTAAATATACAGTTACATTTAAAAATGGAACTGATACATTTAAAACAGTTGTCGTAAAAGAAAATAATAAAGTATCTGAACCTACTACTTATCCTTCAAAAGATAATATGACATTTGATTATTGGGAATATAGCAATTCAAGATTTGATTTCAATACTCCGATTACATCAGATATCACATTAACTGCAGTATTTAAAACAACTCCTACTTATAATTCATTAAAAAATAGTAATAATATATTAGTTGATTATGATTTTTCTAATACAACTGATAGTGAAAAGCTACCACAACTTTTAGATTACACAACAAAAGGTATATTTGGTAATAACAATAATACTGAATCTCCTAACTATACTGATGCTTACGCTATATATTCAAATGGTAAGGTTAAGACAGTTGATAATGACGAAAAAGGTGGAGCACAAATAATTGTAAATACAGGTGGCGTTCATACATCTGGGATAATAAAAGGTTATTTAGATTTAACTGTTGGTTCTAATACTGGAACTAAATGGGGTGTCCTTCAAATTTGTAGTAACACTGAAAGATTAATTCAAATTGGTGCAACTGACAATTCATCAAAGGTATGGGGTTATACCTTAGATGGAACAACATTTACGGATTTTTCAAATACACTTCAATTTAAATCAGGTTCATATAGTATATATTATGAACTAGATTTAGATAATGGATTAATTACTCTAATTATTAATAATGTAACTTATTTAAATAAAACAAATTTAGGTATTAAATCCTTCTCTTCTATCCTATCTATGACTAATAATAAAGGTACAGGTACTTCAGCAAGAGAAATTACATTAGATAATATAATAATAGTAAAAGAAAATTAATATTAAAAAGGCTAATTATCAAGAAAATAATTAGCTTTTTTTACTAAAACGAGAAATTGTAAACTATTTTTAAAACATAGTTTTATGTTTAAGAAAACGCTTTACTTAACTATGAAAGCGTTATATAATTATATTGGTTTTTGTAAATCAAATAGTATTAAAAAAGGAAGGTAAAAATGAAAAAGAAACGAATTTTATTAGGCTTAGTCCTATCAACTGCATTTATCGGGGCTGCAATTGGTATGACAAGCTGTGCTGGTGGAGAAAATCCAAGCGCTTCTACTAGCGAACCAGCAACACAAAGCGGAGACCAAAGCACTGGAGAAGCTGATCCATATGCTGATTATGTAAAGATTTCTAATGTTGATGAATTCCTTGCATTCCGTCAATTAGAAAACACAAGTAAAAAATTTGTGTTAACAGCAGATATCGATCTTGAAGGCGTAGAGCTTGAGGCTACACAAGTATACTTAAGAGGTACTTTTGATGGTAATGGCCACGCAATTAAGAACGCGACTTATTCAACTAACGCAATGAACAAGTCAGGTATTCTATGTAGAGAAATAATTGGTGGTACAGTTAAAAACGTTAGATTCGTTAACTGTAGCGCAGCAATTCAAGATGAAACTATCGGTATCGTATCTGGTATGGTATCTGGTAATGTAACATTCTCTCAACTTGAATTCATTGCATGTACTGCATCTTGTAATAACTATGCTGGTATGTTAACAGGTAGAATTAGTTCTTCTGGTACTAAGTTAGTTGCAGACCAAATCACAACTAAGAATGGTTGTAGAACTTCTATTACATCATACGGTGGTTTCTTACTAAGTGATATCGCTGGTGGTGCAAGTGCTACTGACCAAAATGAAATAATATTCACAAATATGGATATCGCTGGTGAAGTCAAGGGCGGTAACATAAATGGTGGTTTCTTATCAGGACGTATTAGAAACAATACAAAATTTACAGTTGAAAACACTGTAGTTAGAAATGCTACATTAGGTAGTGACAAAATGGGCTTAATTGCTGGTGGTGGTACTACTAACGGTAAAAACGTTAATGTTAACTACAAAAACGTTGCAATATTAAACACAAATGCTTCTGTGCTTCAATCACTAGGTGATTTAATGGCTGAGTCTTCATTAGGAACAGGTGAATTCCTTACTACTTATAGCTTAGAAAATGTATTCCTACCAAATGGATGTACATTAACTTTAGGCGATGGTTCAGGTACAATTAAGGCAAAGAGTGAAATAACTGCTTTATCAGCAGATGTTACACCTGCTTGGTTAACTGAAACATTACATTTAGATTTTACTGATACTTGGAAAACTGAAGGAACAGACAACGCTAAGTATCGTTTAATTGCTGCTTCTACTAATGTTAAGAGCGCTGATGCTACATTAGCTTCAATTAAAGCAACAACTACTAATACTCAAACAAGATTTAAGAAGGGTGAAGACTTCTCTTCTGATGGTCTAGTTGTTACAGCTACATATTCAGATGATGTTCAATTAGTATTAACTAATGAAGATTTCGATGTAATATCTACAGCATACAATAAGGAAGCTTCTGGCACTTATACAATCTCTATAAAGGCAAAAGAAAAGAATGCTGCTGGAGCAGATGTTACAACTTCATATGATGTTTTATTAGCATCACAAACAGGCATTAAATTAAATACTGAATTTACTAAATTAGTTTATGCTAAGGGTGAAGATCTTAACTTAAAGAACTTATTAGTATACTCTGTTTGGGATGATGGCATTGAAGAAAAAGAAGTTAACGATGAATCTAAACAAATCGTTAGATATACAGTTGATGATTCAACATTTGACAAGACTACTGCTGGTGGATATACATTAACAGTTGCAATGACAGGATTCGATGCTAAGACTATTAAAGTTAACGTTGTTGACTCTAAGCCAACTGTTGTTGATGGTAAGATTTATATCAATGTTGACGGTGCTGCAAATATTGCTGTTCAAGGAACTAAGGTTAATGGTGTTGAAACATTCACTACTATCACTAATGCAATAGACTATCTATCATCTATTAATTTAGCTGATAATGTTGATAAGGTTGTTTATATCGCTGACGGTACATATACTGAAAAGATTACAATTCCTGCTACATTAAAGAATGTTAAATTCATTGGTGAATCAAGAGAAAATACAATTATTGCTTACGATGCAGTTGAAGGAACACTTAACCCATTAACTGAATCAGTATATAAGATGGATTGTGCTACTTTACATGTAAA
>JAEEHU010000156.1 GCA_016280975.1 Acholeplasmatales bacterium
GGCAAATGTACTTGAATCTTCAAGATTATGGAGAGCAGTATTTGATAGAGTAAAGAAGAACTATCCAGATGTTGAAACATCTGAAATGTATGTAGATAACGCTGCAATGCAATTAGTTAGAAATCCAAGACAATTCGATGTTATCGTAACATCTAATATCTTTGGTGATATCTTAACTGATGAGGCATCTCAAGTTGCAGGTTCAATTGGTATGCTAGCATCAGCATCTTTAGGTGCTGGTAAGCTTGGCTTATATGAGCCAATTCATGGTTCTGCACCAGATATCGCTGGTAAGAATTTAGCAAACCCAATTGCAACTATTCTTTCTTTACCATTAATGTTTAGATATTCACTTGGTTTAATGAAGGAAGCTGACGCAATTGATAAGGCTGTTAATGATGTATTAGATCAAGGATATAGAACAGGAGATATCTTTAACAAGGACTTAGATGACGCATCTAAGAAGGTTGGCACAAAGGAAATGGGCGACCTAATTGTTAAGGCATTAAAGTAATTTTTAATTTTAAGGTTTTAGGGGGTATTCATTATGATAAGTGATGTAGTTAAAAAGGGAATCGAAAGAGTTCCTAACAGATCATTATTTAAGGCATTAGGAATGACAGATGAGGAAATTGATAGACCATTTATCGGTGTCGTCACTGCTAAATCAGAAATAGTTCCAGGTCATATGTGGCTTGATAAGATTTCTGAAGCAGTAAAAAAGGGAATTATTATGGCTGGTGGTACACCAATTGAAATACCCGCTATAGGTGTATGCGATGGTATCGCAATGGGTCATCAAGGAATGAAGTATTCATTAATCACAAGAGAGCTAATTGCTGATTCAACTGAATGTATGGCTTTAGCTCATGCTCTTGATGGTCTAGTATTAATTCCAAACTGTGACAAGATTGTTCCAGGTATGCTTATGGGTGCATGTAGATTAAATCTACCTACAGTTGTTATGTCAGGAGGCCCAATGCTTGCTGGACGTGTTAATGGTCAAAAGACTTCATTATCTTCAACATTTGAAGCAGTTGGAAAATATAATGCTGGTAAAATTACTAAAGAAGAATTACATGACTATGAGGATAATTCTTGTCCTGGATGTGGTTCATGCTCTGGTATGTATACAGCAAACTCAATGAACTGTATGTGCGAAGTATTAGGTGTTGCACTACCTGGTAATGGTACAATTCCTGCAGTATATGCAGCTCGTATCCGTCAAGCTAAGTATTCTGGTATGGCTATTATGGATATGGTCAATAAGGATATCAAAATCCGTGATATTTTAACTAAAGAGGCATTTATGAATGCATTAACATGTGATATGGCACTTGGTTGTTCAACAAACACAATGCTACACCTACCTGCTATTGCACATGAGGCTGGAGTTCATATTGATTTAGATATCGCAAATGAAATATCATCTCATACTCCAAATCTATGCCATTTAGCACCTGCTGGTCATACTTATATGGAAGATTTAAACGAAGCTGGTGGAGTTAAGGCGGTTATGAAGGAATTGTCTAAGCTTAACTTATTAAACTTAGATTTAATGACTGTAACTGGAAAAACAATAAGAGAAAATATTGCTAATGCAGTAAATAAAAATCCTGAAATCATTAGAACTATTGATAATCCATATTCAAAGACTGGTGGTATCGCAGTATTAAAGGGTAACCTTGCTGAAAATGGTTGCGTTGTTAAGCGTGGAGCAGTTGCACCTGAAATGCTTAAGCATACAGGTAAGGCTAAGGTTTATAATTCTGAAGAAGAAGCTATTAAGGCAATTGATGGTGGCAAAATCGAAAAGGGCGATGTAGTAGTAATTCGTTACGAAGGTCCTAAGGGTGGTCCTGGTATGAGAGAAATGCTTGCACCTACATCAAGAATTGCTGGTATGGGCTTAGATAAGGATTGTGCCTTAATTACTGATGGAAGATTTTCTGGTGCAACTCGTGGAGCATCTATTGGTCACGTATCACCTGAGGCTGCTGAAGGTGGATTAATCGGTTTAGTTGAAAACGGAGATTTAATTGAAATTAACATGATTGATTGTACAATCAAGCTATTAGTTTCAGATAAGGAAATAGAAGAAAGACGTAAGAATTGGGTAATGCCTAAGAAGGAAGTAAAAGGCTACTTAAAGAGATATGCCCAATTAGTTACATCAGCATCTACAGGTGCTGTATTTAAAGACTAATTAAAAATTTATTAGAAAGGGTGATTTATATGAAACTTAGTGGATCACAAATCATCGTTGAATGTTTAGTTGAGCAACAAGTAGATACAATATTTGGTTATCCAGGTGGAGCTGTATTAAATATTTATGATGAATTATATAAAAACTCAGATAGAATAAAGCATGTATTAACTAGTCATGAACAAGGAGCATCTCACGCTGCTGATGGTTATGCAAGATCAACAGGTAAGGTTGGTGTATGTCTTGCAACATCAGGCCCAGGTGCTACTAACCTAGTTACTGGTATTGCAACTGCATATATGGATTCATCTCCAGTTGTTGCTATTACAGGTAACGTTACAAATAACCTATTTGGTAAGGACTCTTTCCAAGAGGTTGATATTGCTGGTATTACAATGCCTATTACAAAGCATAACTTTATCGTTAAGGATGTAAAAGATCTTGCTGATACATTAAGAGAAGCATTTAGAATTGCTCGTTCTGGTCGTCCAGGTCCAGTACTAGTAGATATCCTAAAGGATGTAACTGCACCTACAACTATGTGTGAATTTACACCAAAGAAGATTGATATTTGGAAAAAGGACAAGGTAAAGCCAATCGCTCCAATTTCTGAAGAGAAGATTAAGGAAGTTGCTGAATTAATTAATAATGCTAAGAAGCCATTTATTTATGCTGGTGGTGGTATTATTCGTTCTAAATCCAGTGATGATTTAAATGAATTTGCAAATACTATGTCAATTCCAACATCAACATCTTTAATGGGTATTGGTGCATTTAATCAAAAGGATCCACTTTCAACTGGTTTAATTGGTATGCACGGAACAGTTGCTTCAAATAAATGTGTTGTTGAATGTGATTTATTATTAGCGCTTGGTGTAAGATTCTCTGATAGAGTATTATCAAATCACAAGCATTTCGCTGAAAATGCTAAGATTGTTCATGTAGATATTGATCAAGCTGAAATTGATAAGAATATTAAGGTTGATTATCCACTTGTAATGGATTTAAAGGAATTCTTTGAAAGAGTTAAGCCTTATTTAAAGCCAACTAAGAATCCAGTATGGTTATCTTTAGTTGAATCATGGAAGAATGTATTTACAGAAAACCAATTATCTTCATCATTAAAGCCAAGATATTTTATGGAGGCTATTGATGAGGCTACAAATGGTGACTGCTTCATTTGTACAGAAGTAGGTCAACATCAATTATGGGCTGCACAATTCTTTAAGTATACTAAGCCAAATAGATTAATCACATCTGGTGGTTTAGGTACAATGGGCTTTGGTATGGGCGCATCAATTGGTACTCAATTTGGTAATCCAAACGCATTCGTATTTAATATTTCAGGTGATGGCTCATTCAGAATGAACTTCAATGAATTATTAACAGTTTCAAAATATAACCTACCTATTTGTGTTGTTGTTGCAAATAACGGTGTACTTGGTATGGTTAGACAATGGCAAACTGCATTCTATGGTAAGAGATATTCAAATACTATTCTAGATACTGTTTTAGATTATGAAGCATTAGCTAAGGCAGTAGGTGTTGATTATTATTATGCAGACACAAGAGCTTCATATAAGGAAGCTATTGATAAAATTATCAAGAATAGAAGACC
>JAEEHU010000157.1 GCA_016280975.1 Acholeplasmatales bacterium
TAGTGATTACGAAGGTATATCAAGAGTATTTCATATAGAAGGCTTTGATGATAACCATATTAAATCTATTAGAATAAAGGATTCTAATATTGAAGGAATTGAATACGGTTATATCAAAAATATCGATAATTTAGAAATTATAAATACTGAAATAAAAACAAAAATTGATATTGATAACAAAAACAATTCTTATGATGAGAGGTGATTTTTCGTGAGAAAATTAAAAAAACTATTAATAATACCTATTTTAGGATTATTAATCTTAGTTTCATCATGTGCACTATTTAGTGATATTCAAAATGCATTCAATATTAATGGAAGTAGAACTGGATCAACACCACAATCAAGCCAAACAACAGGTAGTGGAAGTGCATCAAGTCCTAGTTCATCAGAGGGTGCAACATCAAGTCAAGGAACTACTCAAGAGTCAACTATAACAGGCACAGAAATTATAATTGATAATAATGGTAATTATGATTTCACAGACATCAATTATAATAGATTATATGGCTATAATGAGCTTGGAAAGCAATCTAAGGCATCATCATTCCAAAAGATGTATAGAAGCCTATTTAATGACCTTCAAATGGCATTAAAAACTAATTCTGACTATACATCTGAAACAAGAATTACTTATGAATATTCGAAGGAATTAACAGATGATGAAGCAACAATAGTATACGCAACATTAATGGATGATAATCCTCAATTTTGTTTCTTAAATTCAGGTTTTAGTAAATCAATTTCATCAAGTCTATTAGGCACATCTAAGAAAATGATTTTAACTATTTCGCCTGACTTTTATAGTGCCGCAAATAGACTTCAGATAGTGACTAAGCTAAATCAACATTATGGCGCCATTAAGACACTTTTAAACACAAAGCACTTACTTCCAATATCAAGTTTATCACCTTATCAAATATCTAAAGAAATCCATGATTATCTATGCTCTAATTTGGAGTACGCAAAGAGAAATGGCGTACCAGAAACTGCCTCATGGGCTCATAACATTATGGGACTTTTAGACTACAATAAGGGTGTTTGTGAATGTTACGCAGAATGCTATTTATTGTTCTCATATGCCTTTGGCATTGAATCAGTTTTAGTATCAGGTCAAGGTGATGGTGGTGCAGGCTTTGGTGCTCATGCTTGGAACTACACAAAAGCAGGAGATAGCTGGTATTTAGTTGATGTAACATGGGATGATCAAACAACTACTAGATATACATATTTCCTAGCTGGATCAAATACTACATCATCAGATCATATTCCAAATCCAACTGATTTTGATCATCCAGTTAATGAATATGATGTTATTACATTCCAAATAACTCTACCAGAATTATCACAAACAAACTATTCAATTTTATAAAAAAAATACTAAAGTTTAATTAAAAATGGCCAATTATAAAAATAATTGGTCTTTTTTACACTATGAAAACGATTAACTAGGCCAATTTAATTGATAATACGTTGTAATAATGATAGAATTGTAAAGAATTTGATAAAATTGTTATTTTATGATATTATGTATATGATTTTTATATATTTATATAATAATATATAATGTTTGTTTTTTAAGGGGGTAGAACAAATGCTAAATTATATGCTTGAATTCGTTCAGAATAATTTCGCAATTATTGCTGTTTTATTTGTTTTAACAGTATTATTTTCTATCGCCTATAAAATGGTTAGAAGAATAATGTATGCAGGTTTAGCCGCAGGTGCGATTTCTTTATTACTTGCAGTACTTCATAAGTTTGGCTATGCACTTGATACATTCTATCTTTATTTCCAAAGAACAATTTATTCTACAACTAAATTTTTAGAGTGCTTACAGAATGCACTATACTCAAGTAGAATTGTTGTTAACTTTACACTATCATTAATCGAAAGTGATATGCTATTTAAAGCATTCACTCTATATAGAAAGTTCTACATGATTTCATTTAAGGTACTCTTAACTAGCCTAGTTATGTTCATTAATGAAATTGTTATTAAGGCTAGACTAGTATTTGATACCATTAAAGAAATCATCGTAAAAAGAACAAGAAGAGCAAGCTTAAAATTCGTGTATAGATTATAGTCTCCGTTGATGAATGATCATCAATTTTTTCACATTTAACAAAACAGAACAAAAAACATTTAAGGAGACTAAATTAATATGTGCGGAATAGTAGGTTACGTTGGAAAAGAAGAAGCTTTACCTATATTACTTCATGGCTTAAAGCGACTAGAGTATAGAGGCTATGACTCAAGTGGTATTTCAATTAGAAATCATGATGAGGACCCAGTAATAGTTAAGGCTGAAGGTAAATTAGAGAATTTAATAGAAAAGACAAACGATGGATTATTATTTCATTCTAATTCAGGTATAGGTCATACAAGATGGGCAACACATGGATGTCCAACTGAGACTAATGCCCATCCACACCATTCAGATGATTATAATGTAATTGGTGTTCATAATGGCATTATTGAAAATTACCAAGAATTAAAGGATAAGCTCATTAGACATGGTTATACATTCTACTCTGAAACAGATACAGAGGTATTAATCAAGCTTGTTGATTATTACTGTAAGAAATATAAGCAAGGTCCAATTGATGCAATTAATAAGACTGTAGTAAGAGCACGTGGCTCTTATGCAATCGCATTAATGTGTAAGAACTATCCAAATCAAGTGTGGTTTGCTAAAAAAGGAAGCCCACTAATTGTTGCTAAGGGTGAGGATGGATGTTATTTAGCATCAGATGTACCTGCAATATTAAAGTACACAAAGAATGTATATTACGTTGATGACTTTGAATGCGGTGTAATAACAGGTGATGAGGTTAAGTTCTTTGATTTAAACGGTGATGATATCACTGATAAAAAAGTACTAACAGAAATTGACCTTCCTCAAGATTCAATTGAGCTTAAGGATTATAGCTACTATATGGAAAAAGAAATTGCTGAACAACCAAGAGCTATTAAAGATACAATTGATAAATACTTGACTGATGAAAACAAGATTGATTTCCCATCTTTAGGTATCACACAAGAATTCTTAAATAATCTTGATGAAATATATATCTTCGCATGTGGTAGTGCTTATCACGCAGGAGTAGTAGGTCAACATGTTATTGAAGATTTAGCTGGTGTAAATGTAAGAGTTGAACTTGCATCAGAGTTTAAATATAGAAACTACAAAATGAATCCTAGATCACTTGCTATTGTTATTTCACAATCAGGTGAAACAAAGGATACATATGAGGCAATGATTAAGGCTAAGAAATATGGCATTAAGACACTTGCTATATGTAATGTTAAAGGTTCAACTATAGCTCGTGATGCAGACTATAATTGCTATACATATGCAGGACCTGAAATTGCTGTTGCGACAACAAAGGCATATTCATGTCAATTAATAGTCCTATATCTATTTGCATTATTCTTAGCAAGAACAAAATATGCAATAGATAAAGAAAAATATTATGAGCTTATTGATGAAGTAAAAGAAATACCAGCTAAGGTTACTAAGACTATTGAATGTCGTAAGCAAGTACAAAAGCTATCTGCAAGATTTACTGAAAAGACTAATGTATTCTTTATCGGTCGTGGTATAGATTACGCAGTATGTATGGAAGGATCTTTAAAACTAAAAGAAATTACATACATTAATTCAAATGCCTATGCAGCAGGTGAATTAAAGCATGGAACAATTTCTTTAATTGAAAAGGGTGTTGCTGTTATTTCAATCGCAACTCAACCAGACCTTTTAGATAAGACAGTTTCTAATATGGTTGAGGTTAAAGCACGTGATGGATCAGTAGTTGCCCTAACAACTAAGGGTAATGATGTAGAAGGTGCAAGTAAGTATCAGATTTATATCCCTGATATTAATCCAATATTTGCAGCATCACTTGCAGTGATACCACTTCAACAGCTTGCATTCTATACAAGTTTAAATAGAGGTATAAATCCAGATAAACCAAGAAATTTAGCTAAGAGCGTTACAGTAGAATAATTAAGAGGTAAATTATGAATAAGAGAAAGTTATATATAATTGGCTTAGCAATAATTGACTTCTTCGTAGTATTCTTAATGTTTATTTTATCCTTAGTTTTAATAACAAAGGATTTTGGAAAGATTAACTTGAATTTCATCATATCAGTATATGTTATAGCTTCAATCAAGGTTACACTTGCTGCTGTTTTAAAAACATATCATATGCTATGGATGTATTCAATTAGAAGAAATTTATTTAAGCTAGTTAGTATTGCATTATTAATAGATTTAGCATATTTTTCAGTATCATTCATTCCACAAGTATCTGAATTTACAAATATTTCAACTTCAACATTTATTGTATTCATGCTTATGGAATTTGCATACTTAGTGCTATCAAGATTTTCATTATCTATTTATTTCAATTACTTCTATAAAAGAAAAGAAAAAGAAGTTGTTGAGCCAGAAGAAGTATTTAATACATTAATTGTTGGTGCTGGTTCTGCTGGTGCGATGGTATTAAATGATATAGCATCAAAGAAGGAATATGGATATAAGGTAGTTGGATTCGTTGATGATAGTGAAGATAAAATAGGACAGTTTATTTCAAATGTTAAGATTTATGGTCCTATTTCAAATATCAATAATCTTGTAAAAGAATTAGAAGTTAAAAAGATTATTATTGCTATACCATCAATTGGTTTAGCTAAATTAAAAGAAATTACAAACATAATTGATTACAAGAATGTATCAGTTGAAATTTTACCTGATAGAGCAAAGATGTTACAATCTGGTATTATATCATCAATTAGAAAGGTTGAGATTGCAGATTTACTTGGAAGACAAATGATAGATGTAACTGATGATAGTACTGCATCATTCTATAACAATAAAGTAGTCCTTGTTACTGGTGGTGGAGGATCAATAGGATCTGAAATTTGTAGACAAGTTGCTAAAATGGGTCCTAAGCAAATAATCGTATTAGATATATATGAAAATTGTGCATATGAGATTCAACAAGAATTAAGAATGAAGTATAGTTTTAATCTGGATTTAAAGGTTGAGATTATTTCTATAACTAATAGACCTGCTCTTGAAAGAGTATTTGAGAAATACCATCCAAATATCGTTATAATGGCAGCTGCTCATAAACATGTACCATTAATGGAAAATAATGTTATTGAAGCAGTTGAAAATAATGTATTTGGTACATTAAATACAGTTGAGCTTGCTGAAAAATATAATGTTGATAGAGTTCATATGGTATCAACAGATAAAGCTGTTAATCCTACATCTGTTATGGGTGCAACAAAGCGTATTTGTGAAATGATAGTTCAATCTCATTCAACAAAAAAACAACATACGACATTTAGTGCAACTAGATTTGGTAATGTGCTTGGATCAGCTGGTTCAGTCATTCCACTATTTAAAAAACAAATTGAAAATGGTGGACCAGTTACATTGACAGATTATAGAATTATTAGATATTTTATGACAATACCTGAAGCATCACAGTTAGTATTGCAATCTGCTTCAATGGCTAAGAATGGTGAATTATTTGTTCTTGATATGGGAAAACCTGTTAAGATTTATGATTTAGCTAGAAACTTAATTAAACTATCTGGATTTGAACCTGATGTAGATATAAAGATAGTAGAAACAGGTTTAAGACCAGGAGAAAAATTATATGAGGAATTATTAGTTAAGACAGAAGAATTAGATAAAACTGATAATTCATTGATATTCATCGAAAGAGATACTCCGTTAGCAATTGATGTTGTTAATGATATGTTAGATAAACTTAAAGAAGGAATTGCAGAAGGTAGTGATTCAAATATGAAGGACATTATAAAGAGTGTTGTTCCTACATTTAAGGAAAAAGAAGAAGCTAACAAAAACTTCGATGGGAAAGAAGTAAAGTAGGAGATGGTGAGATGAAACCATTTAAAAATAAAGTTTGGCTTTCATCGCCAACAATGCATGGTGATGAGTTAAAGTGGATGACAGATGCATATAAGAAAAACTGGATGTCTACAGTTGGTGAAAACATTAACGAAGTAGAAAGAATAGCTGCCAAAAAGGCAGAGGTTAAATATGCAGTTGCTTTATGTAACTGTACATCAGCACTTCATCTATGTTGTAAGTTTGCTGGTGAAAAGTTATATGGCAAACCTATGATTGGTCATGGAGCATTAGAAGGAAAAAGAGTATTCTGCTCAGATATGACTTTTGCAGCAACATTAAATCCAGTTGTATATGAAGGTGGAATTCCAGTATTTATTGATACTGAAGAAGAATCATGGAATATGGATCCTGTTGCTTTAGAAAAGGCATTTGAATTATATCCAGATGTAAAGCTTGTAGTATATGCTGAACTATATGGTTTTCCTGGAAGAATTGATTTAATTATAGATATTTGTAAGAAGCATGGAGCACTTTTAATTGAAGATGCAGCTGAGGCAATGGGAGCTAAGGTTAATAATCAAGAGTGTGGATCTTATGGTGATTATAGTGCCATATCATATAATGGCAATAAAATCATTACTGGATCATCTGGTGGATGCCTACTTACAAATGATTTAGAGGTTGCAAATAAAGCACGTAAGTGGTCAACACAAGCAAGAGAGGCAGCCCCTTGGTACCAACATGAAGAGGTTGGTTACAACTATAGAATGTCAAATGTTATAGCTGGTGTTGTAAGAGGACAATATCCTTATTTAGAAGAGCATATTAGCCAAAAGAAAGCTATATATGAAAGGTATAAAAAAGGATTTAAGGATTTGCCTATAAAGATGAATCCTATTGTAGATAATACAGTACCTAATTACTGGTTATCAGCTATGGTAATTGACAAGGATTATATGTGTAAGCAAGTAAGAGATGACTCTCACGCTTTATATATAAAAGAAAAGGGCAAAACATGCCCAACAGAAATATTAGAAACACTTGCTAAATATAACGCAGAAGGAAGACCAATTTGGAAGCCAATGCATTTACAACCTATGTATAGATTAAATGAATTCATTGGTAAAGATGGTAGTTTAAGAGCTAAGACTAATGCTTATATTGATGGAAGTGTAACTGATATAGGATTAGATATATTTGAAAGAGGATTATGCCTTCCTTCAGATAACAAGATGACTCCTGAAGTTCAGGATAAAATTATTGAAATTATAAGAGGTTGTTTTAAATAATGGAATGGTGGCAAATA
>JAEEHU010000027.1 GCA_016280975.1 Acholeplasmatales bacterium
AAGCTGTGGTGATTCAAATCGAGAAGGTTCATGTGACGGAACCATTGCATTAGAGAATAAAGAGTTATACTCTGCTGGCGGTGTATTAGATACCACTAAGCTTACAAGCTTCGAGTCATATGAAAACACAGCTGCTCATAAAAAGGTATCAACATACCAGCAATTCTTAGATGCAATTAATGATGCTAAATACACTTATACTACTACTTTAAATAGCGATAATACATTATCTCAAACAGTAACTAATGAAGGTACAGTTCATATTATCGAAATTGAGAATGACCTTGATTTAGGTTATGAAAACATCAAAGAATATGCAAATCAAAAAGGATATTCTTTTGTATACGATTGGCGTGAGTTAGATAAAGTTTCTGAAGGAACTTATGAATATACTCCATTATATGAAATTGGTATATCACGTATAGAAATATCAAATGCTTATAATCTACTAATATATTCTAAAACTGGAGTAAAAATTACACATGCTGGTTTTAAAATTAATAGTGATTATAATTTGGCAGTAAGAAATCTTAAATTTGATGAGATGTGGATGTGGGAGGACTCATCAAGTGAAGCTCCAAATAAAACTATTGGCGATTATGATACTTGGGGATGGGCGTATTTTAAAGTATCATTTAGTGATAATATTTGGATTGATCACTGCGAATTTGGTAAATCATTTGATGGACAAATAGATGTTTCAAACCCAACTTATAATACTAAATCTACATATCAAAGTGCTCCTTTAAACGGATCAGGATATGAAAATGTACATATATCATTCTGCGATTTTAAAGCGGGTGATGACGACCAAGATGGCTACTTATATCAAATGATGTGGTCAATTGAACAAGAATATAGAAGCTGGAAAAGAGGCGAAGACTACAATGAACAAAAGGTTTGTAGATACTATAGATCTTTAAGAGAATTAGGCGCTTCTTTTGATGATATCTTACATGGTATTGCAATACCTCAAAAGAAAGGCTTCTTACTTGGTGATACAGGAAACTCTGCTAAGAGTAATGCTATTTTAACTGAGGATACTACTTTCCAAGCAAATAAAAATTATTACAAGATAAAGGGATATGAAGCTGATGGAAGAGCAAAAATAAATAATATTCCAGCTGATATTACTGTAGGTGCTACTATATCTAGCGCAACATATGAGGTTGCAGGAAGGGTAATTGCAGACTATTATGAATACCAAGTTCCAGGCTCTGATTATTTTAATAACCAAAATTTAAAGGTATCATTTGATTCTTGTAAATTTACAAATATTGAAGATAGATTACCTAATATTAGAGGTGGAATTTGCTATATGTATAATTCAATTGTTGATGCAAGTAGCTATTATACATATAAAAATAAACAATCATTACAAACTTGTAAATCTAATATATCAACTAAAGTTTCATCAGGTAATTCATTCTTAACTACTAATGGAAAATATAAATTAGCATTAGTATCTCAAGGTGGAGTTTCATGCTTGGGTGGCGCAATTTATGCAAATACTGTAATTTATAAAGGTATTACAGATTTAGTTAAAAACAATAATACTGACTTAGGATTCTCTGGTAATGATACAAATTATTACAAGAGTGGATATAAGTTTGAAAATGTATATTACACTGCTGGAAATCAAACATTTACAGGCTCAACTGGTTCAACTAATCCATTCAGTGCTGTATGTAAAGATGGATCTTATTTATCACCATCATTCTTCTCTTATCATAATGAGAGTAACACTATCCCATTTGAAATAGTAAGTCAAGCTCCTTCTATTACTGAAACAGGACTTGATACATACTTTGTTACTAATAAAGCAGGAACGAATAACAATATTTCATATTTAAAAGTAAAATATGAGTAAAAAAAATAGGGTACACGATATGTGTACCCGTTTTTTATTGAACATTTTCTTTATTGTATTTAATTACAATATTAATTAATTCCTTTGGTAATTTTAAGCCTTGAGTGAATGGATTTAATACATAACCTTCTAAGTAATCACTTTTGATGATGCTATCGTTACACAAATCCTTAAATACATAATTTACTCTTGGCTTTTTCTTTATCTCATCATTAATGATTTGTTCTGATCTTGTGAATAGTGGAATATAATTCTTCTTTTGGCTATCTGTAATAACTAAAGGAGTTATTGCTCCCTCGCCAAACTTCTTTAAATTTGTTCCATCTAGATCATTATTGATTAATATTACCTCTGTATCAATTAATGCTTCTACTAGGGTTGCGAATAATTCATTTGTACCTTCTTCAATAAACGCATCAACCATCTTTTCAATTAATTCATTATTTTTCATCATAAAACTCCTTTAATTCCTTCTTTAGGTCATAGCTATTTGTTATAACCTTAATATTCTGCCAATGAGGTGGATATAATTTTTGATAGCCAATATGAGTGAATCTATCATCAATTAATATCGCAACTCCTCTATCAGATTTATCTCTAATAACACGTCCTACTGCTTGTATAACCTTAGTAAAACCTGGATATTTATATGCATAATCAAAGCCTTTTTGATATTTTATCTCAAAATAGTCCTTTAATATGTTATTGCTATCACATACAAGAGGAAGGCCTACTCCTACTATTATAACACCACTTAGGGCATCTCCAATATAATCAATTCCTTCAGAGAATACTCCACCCATTACAAATAGGCCAACCTTAGTGTTTTTAGTATTCTTAAATTTATCAATTATTTCGTTTCTATCCTTATCATTCATTTGACTATCCTGAACTATTAGCTCGAAGTCAACATCATTTAGCTTATCCTTAACGATATTTAAATACTGATAGGATGGGAAAAATACAATATAATTACCCTCATGTGATGAAGTTAGTATTTCAATTGTTTCTATTATTGAATCAATACTTCCTTCTCTATTCTTATACTTAGTTGAAATAGAATTATTGATAATAATATCTAAATTATTAGGATCAAATGGAGATGGTAATTCTAAATATTTACCCTCACCACATGTTATTAAATTAGCATGATATTCTATTGGATATAGGGTTGCTGAAAACAACACTATTCCATGAATAGATGTCTTAATTGTATCAAGTAATAATTTAGATGCATCTAAGCATTCAAGTGATATAGTCACATTATCATTTGAAATAGTTGCGATTAATCTATGAGTTTCACCAAAGCATTCAGTCACATTTATGAAATCTAGTATTTTAAAATAGATTTCTAAAATTGAATCCTTTTCATTTATTTTAGTTTTTTTATTCTCTTCAAGTATTTCATCAATTTTTAAAAATAATTGATTTAATGCCTGATTTAAGCCTATATTAAGGGTTGTTTCAACATAAAGAGTATTTTCAGTTAAATATTCTCTATAGCTTTCAATCTTTTCTATTACTAAATTAGCATTTTTTCTTACTGATGGAGATAGATTATTCATCTTACTTCTAAGTAGTCTGATATCTGATGATGATATAGATGCTGAATACATCTCTTTTCCTCTTTGAATTAGATTATGTGCCTCATCAACTAATACCTTTGGCTTATATGTATCATCATCAAA
Organism: Acholeplasmatales bacterium; assembly: GCA_016280975.1. Taxonomy (GTDB): domain Bacteria; phylum Bacillota_I; class Bacilli_A; order Acholeplasmatales; family Anaeroplasmataceae; genus Anaeroplasma. The sequence continues at coordinate 3,559 of JAEEHU010000027.1, forward strand.
ATATCTAATTAAATGAGCGTGAGGATCAAATACGTAATTGTAATCAGCTATTACTAAATCACAAAAATATGATAAATATAATGAGAATTCAAATGAACAAATCTTATACTTATCTGATATATGATTGATAGTTTCATAATCAAAAATATCATAGTTTTCAAATATTTCTTTTGTTGCGTTTTTAAGTCTATCAAAATATCCAATCGCGAAGGGACATTCATCAGGATTACAGTTTTTAGACTTGTTATTACACGCCTTTTTCTTTGCTGTAATATCAATTGCTTTAAGCTTTAGTCCCTTTTTTTGTAGTATTTTTATAGCATCAAGTGGCGCGTTTTTACCACTACCTTTTGCTGTAACATAGAATAATTTATCATTATCATCAAGGCTTTTTAAGGCACTAAACATAGTAGCCATAGTTTTACCTATTCCAGTTGGTGCAATAGCGTATAAAATACCCTCATCCTTCATAGTTTTGTAGCATGATTTCATTAAATCCCTTTGTCCTTCTCTTAGGGATTCAAAAGGGAATTTTATTTCATCAATTGTCTTTTTTCTTTCAATTTTAGCTTGATCAAGTAGGTCTTGGAACTTGATATATTCCTCTAGTGCATCAAGCGTGAATGTTTCAAGCTCATCTAGTGAAAATTCTAGGTTAAATGACTTAGTTTCATAGTCAATAATTGAGATATATGTAAGTCTAACATTAATGAATTTCATATCATTTTGAAGTGCATATAAATATGCATAAATTTTCGCTTGAGCTAAATGCTCCTTATGAAAATCTAGGTCAATAAAGTCTAAATCAGATGTTGTAGATTTAATTTCTTCAATGACAATAACATCATCAATATTTAATACTCCATCAATAAATCCATGAAGTAAATATTTAGTGTTATTTACCTCAAATTCGTGCTTAATATATACCTCTGCCTTAGATTTTTTATCATAATGAGATTGTAAAAAATCATGAGCACGAGAGCCTTCCTTGAAGTCGTGATTAGAGAAAAATTCGGTTGTTAAATTTCCACTACCGCATGAAAAATATGCTAATTCTTTTACTGCAATATTAGTCATTTTTATCCCTCCAATCGCTTAATAATTTTAACACAAATTTTTAAAGTTAAAACAAAAAGATGTATCAAAGATACATCAATTTGAAATTTTAATGATTTTTTATTATTCTAAGGCTTCTTTTTCTGTTGATTCAACTGTATTATTTTCTTCTGTATTTTCAAGCTCTTCTTTTTCTTCGTCATCCTTTTCAACAACTGAAATTGAAGCGATTTGAGCCTTATCCTTTAGAGTAATAATCTTAACACCTTGAGTAGCACGAGATGTCTTCGAAATACCATCAACGTGAGTTCTAATTACAACACCTTGACGTGTAGTAACTAATAAATCGTCCTCATCTGAAACTGAATCTAGGGCAACCAAGCTTCCTGTTTTTTCAGTAGTATTCATGGCCTTAACACCCATACCACCACGAGTTTGTAGACGATATTCAGAAATATCTGTTTTCTTACCATATCCATTTTCAGATAGTACTAAAATTAATGGCTTTTCTTCTGTTACAACAGCAACACCAACAATTGTATCATCCTTACCAAGTGTCATACCACGAACACCGGCACCATTACGTCCAATAGCTCTAACATCTTGCTCATTAAAGTGAATTGCTTTACCATTTGATGATGCTAATACAATCTCTCTATTACCATCAGTTTGAATTACACGATAAACCTCATCGTCCTCATCAAGTGTAATAGCTATAATACCATTTTGTCTTATATTTTTAAATAAAGATAGGCTTGTTCTTTTAACTGTACCTTTTTTAGTTAC
>JAEEHU010000158.1 GCA_016280975.1 Acholeplasmatales bacterium
ACTTTTCTAATATCTTATTCATAGTAGTTGATTTACCACTATTTGTATAGCCAACTAAAGCAACAATAGGAATATCATTTTTCTTTCTACGTTCAATTTGATTTATCTTCATTTGTCTTTGAGTAATAATCTCTGATTTCAAATGATTAATCTCACTCATTAAATGACGTCTATCAAGCTCACGCTGTGTTTCACCACTACCACGAGTTTTAGTAGATGCGCCACCACCAATTCTTGATTGGTTTTGATGCATAAATTGAATACGAGGAAGAAGATATAAGTCTTTAGCAAGCTTTATTTCAAGCTTAGCACTTAAATTACTTGCACGAAGCTCAAATATCTCTAATATCAAGAAGCTCCTATCAATAACATCAATTCCAAGCTCATCTGATATATTTCTTAATTGTGATGGAGTTAACTCATCATTAAATATAACTATATCTATATCATTAGCATAAATCATAATTTTAAGCTCTGATAATTTACCACTACCAATATAGGTTCTAGTATTAGGCTTATCAAGTATTTGATATACCTTATCAGTAACCTCATAGTCTAAAACCTCAGCTAAAGCTTTAAGCTCATTTAATGAATAATCTATGTCATATCTATCATATTTAGTTGAAACACCTACTAAAATGCACTTCAAATTTATCACCAAAATTATTATATAACAAAATCTAAAAATTACTAAATATTTTACAAATATCTTGCAATGTAGCATATTTAAGGTATAAAATAAATATAAAGAAAGAGGGTATAGAAATATGAAAAAGATTTTTAAAATTTTAGCTTTACCAGTATTCGCAGTAGCATTTGCATTCACTCTTGCAAGCTGTGATCAATATGCAGGAAACTACAAAGAAGCAGATGAAGAAACTATCACATCATTCCAACAAAAGGTTAGTGATGCACAAGCAGCACAAGATGAAAATAATACAAATTATGAAATGACTGCTAAGGTTGGTGGTAGTGCTTCTTATCAAGGTCAATCAGTAAGCTATTCATTCGATATGAGTAACTTAGTTGATATTTCAAGCGATGAAACTAAGACATTAACTTATACTTACTGTAATTATGACGTGAAAGTAAGTGGCCAAAGTATGAATGTTAGATATGAATTATGGGCTGATGGTACAGATGGATACTTAAATGCTAAAGCAACTATGGCTGGAGTTTCTATGGTTGATACTAAGATAAAAGGAAAACTTAATAAACTTGTAGGTGGCGATCTTTCAGAGTATAAGGCAATGATTGATGGTTATTCAAATTTAGCAGAAAGATATAATCTTTCTTCTGTTGCAGAGATTTTAAACCAAAATAATGGTGCTAAGGTTTATGTTGATGGAAATAAGTTAAAACTAGAATTTTCTCAACAAAATATAGCTGTAAATATGTATGTAATCTTTAACGAAGATAAGACTTATCAAATCAAGGTTGATATGCCAAAACTTACAATGCAAGGAATTGATATGAACATGACTGCAGAAATTAAGCCTACAGGAAAGAAAGTAACATTCCCTAGTGGTGATTATACTCAAGTACAATAATAAAGCTAAAAATTTTAAATGCTAGCAAGAAAATTGCTAGCATTTTTTCTTTTTATGTTTGAAAGAAATTGAATTTTTCTTATAATATAAATTAGAGGAAAAAATTATGAAGAAATTATTTGGTTTATTGTTAACATTATTATTAATATTTACATTATCAAGCTGTAGCGAATTTAGCGGTAATTATAGAGTTGCAACTGAAGAAGAAATAATAGATGCTAAAGCTAAGGTTAATGAGTTATCTAATGTGGTTGATAATCACACATATGAGCTTACTACATCTGCATCTGGTAAAGTTCAAGGTGAGAATATTAATTTTAAAGCAACAAGAATATTTAACTATAGAGAAGATATAGTAGAATATGAATCATTTGAGGTAAGTATTAGCTATATTTGGTTCAAATGTGAAACATGGACAAAGGATAACATTACATATATGAATTCTGATTATAAGCTTCAAGGCTCTGGTTCTAATATTAAAATAAGAGGGAATACTATAGATGTATATGAGGAGTCAGGCAAATCACTTCATAGATCACTATATAATTCTTATGCAAGATTAATTAGAATTTATAATATTACATCATTTTATGGAATGTTACTTGATACAGAATCAAAGGTATATTTAGATGGTTCAAATAAGATAAAGCTTGAAGGAAGCTATTATGCTACTGATGTAATTGCATATTTTGTAATTGATAGTAATAATGCATATAGTATGAGAATAGAAGCACCTAAATTCCAATTTAATTATGAAGAAATAAATCATGTTACTGAATTGAAGCCTACAAATAAAAAGACAGAATTTCCTAATGAAAGTGATTATAGATTAGTTACGAGTGAATAGTAAAGATTGCTAGAATTTCTAGCAATTTTTTCTTATCTATAAAATTATTATTGGTAAAATTATTAAAAATTTATTATAATAATAAAAGAGGTGTTTTATTTTTATGAATAAAGTTAAAATTATTTCTGACTCAACTTGTGATTTAACAAAAGAGATAGTTGAAAAATATGATATTGAAATAGTACCACTATTTGTAACATTTAAAGAAGAATCATATAGAGATGGTGTTGATATTACTACACCAGATGTATATAAGAAGGTAAAGGAATATAATGAGCTTCCTAAAACTGCAGCTATTACAATAGATGCTTTAGTTGAGGTATTTAAAAAGTTTGTAGATCAAGGCTATGATGTAGTATTTACAGGTATCTCAAGAGCAATGAGTAGAACATATGAAAATGCAGTTTTAGCAGCTCAAGAGGTTGGAGAGGATAGAGTATTTGTTGTTGATTCAAAGAATTTATCAACAGGTATTGCTCATATAGTTTTAAAAGCATGTGAATATAGAGATAAGGGTGATTCAGCGAGCGTAATCGCAGCTAAAATGGAACGTGATAGAGAGCTTGTTTATTCACAATTCTCTATTGAAAGAATGGATTATTTACATAAGGGTGGAAGATGTACTGGTATTGCAAGATTCTTAGGTACTCTGCTTAAAATAAAGCCTATTATTGTAGTAAGAGACGGAAAGATGTCAGTTGGTAAAAAGCCAATTGGTAAAATGAAAATATCACTTGATGCTCAAATCAATATGATTTTAGCTGATAAGGATAGACTTGATAAATCACGAATATTCGTAACACATTCAATCGCACCAGAATCAGAAGAATATATGGTAAAAAGATTAAAGGAATTATTCCCTGATGTAGAGATTATTGTTACAGTTGCAGGATGTGTAATATCATCTCACTGTGGACCTGGTACAATTGGTGTACTTTATATGGTAAAGGAAGAAAACAACTAAAAATATTGGATGACTTAGTTCATCCTTTTTATTTTCTTTAAGAATAATATTTTAAAATTAAGAATTTTAAAGAGAATTTACAAATTATATTTTAATTTCCATTAAATTTATGAATAAATATGTCACGTAAAACTTGAAAGGAACGATTATTTTTTATATAATAAAAAAGTAATTGAAAATTTGTATTCGAAAGGTTGTGTAAAACTATGGGAAGAGCCCATGAAGTTCGTGCAGCATCAATGGCAAAAACTGCTGCTATGAAATCATCAAAATATGCTAAATGGGGAAAGGAAATTTTCCAAGCTGCAAAGGCTGGTGTTCCTGATCCTGAAATGAATCAAAGCTTAAAGCGTACAATTGAACGTGCAAAGAAGGATCAATGTCCTGCAGATGTAATTAAGCGTGCAATTGCAAAGGCACAAGGTGTTGCATCTGGTGCATCAAAGGAAAAGGTTTATGAAGGTTATGGACCTGGTAATGTTGCAATGATCGTTGAATGTTTAACAGATAACGATAATAGAACATTCACAGAAGTAAGAACAGCTTTCAATAAGACTGGTGGTACAATTGGTACAGCAGTTGGTTATTTATTCTCAAGAAAGGCTTTATTCGATTTCGAAGGACTTTCTGAAGATGAAGCTATGGAAGCTTTAATGAACGCTGAACTTGATTTTGAAGATTTAACTACTGACGAGGATGGTATGGTTCATATCGTTGCAGCAGCTAGTGATTTTAATGCAGTTAAGGCAGCACTTGAAGCAGCTAAGTCAGACATTGAATTTGAAACTGCATCAGTTGATATGGTTCCTTCAACTTATGTTGATCTTGATGAGGATCATGAGGCTAAGTTCAAGAGATTATTAGACTTATTAAGAGAATATGATGATGTATCAGAAATTTATCATAATGCTAATATCTCAGAAGATGACGACGAAGAATAGTAATATATAAATCTATTTATGGTATGGGAAGCATTAGGCTTCCCTTATCTTAATTATTTAGAGGTAAAATTATGAAGATAATTATTGAACCTGAGCATTTCTTACGAACATTAAAAAGAATGACTCATGAAATTATTGAAAGAAATGAAGATTTAAATAAGGTAGTACTTGTAGGAATTGAAAAGAAGGGTACTCCAATTGCAAATGAGATTAAGGGATTAATTAATCAATTTGAAGGAGTAGATGTTCCTATTGAAACTATTAATATTTCTTCATATCGTGATGATAATAAAAAAACTAATGATAAAATCTCTTTTAAAAATGATATTAACGATAAGGTATTAATTATTGTTGATGATGTTTTATATACAGGAAGAACTGTAAGAGCTGCAATATCAGCCATTATGGATTTAGGAAGACCTTCTAAAATTGAGCTTGCTGTGTTTGTCGATAGAGGTCACAGAGAGCTTCCTATTAGAGCTGATTTTGTTGGTAAAAGCATACCCACAAGTAGAGATGAATTAGTTATATGTGACTTCGAGAATAAAGAAGTAATATTAAAGTAATATTAAAAACGTTTTCAAGTTTTACTGGATTAAAATTTAGTGTTATCTTGCGCCCATTTATGATATATTAGGTGTATATCGCGCAAAAACACTAGTTTTTGTATAAAATACAATTATAGGGGTTAGATTGATATGTTAAGTGATTTAGAAATTGCACAAAATGCAGAAATTAAACCAATTAAAGAAATCGCTAAAAAGTTAAATTTAGACGAGGATGACTTAGAGTTATATGGTAAATATAAGGCTAAGATTAATGTAGATGCGATAAAGGGTAACAAAAACGGTAAGGTTATTTTAGTTACAGCTATTTCACCAACTCCAGCAGGAGAAGGAAAGAGTACTACAACTATTGGTCTTGCTGATGCTTTAAACAGAATTGGTAAGAATACTATGGTTGCAGTTCGTGAACCATCATTTGGACCAGTTATGGGTGTAAAGGGTGGAGCTGCTGGCGGTGGCTATGCACAAGTAATTCCAATGGAAGATATTAATCTTCACTTTACTGGTGACTTACACGCTATAACAACTGCTAACAATGCAATTGCTGCAATGCTTGATAATCACATTTTCCAAGGAAATGAACTTAATATAGACCCGACAAGAATAATTTGGCATAGATGCCTTGATATGAATGATAGAGCTTTAAGAGGAGTAGTTGTTGGTTTAGGTGGATCAACAAATGGCATTCCTAGAGAGGATCATTTTGATATAACAGTTGCATCAGAAATAATGGCAGTATTATGCTTATCTAATGATTTAGCTGATTTTAAGGAAAGAGTAAGTAGAATAGTTGTTGCTTACACTTATGATAAGAAGCCTGTAACAGTTAAGGATTTAGGTGCAGCAGGTGCAATTACCTTAATTATGAAGGATGCAATTAAGCCTAACCTAGTTCAAACACTAGAGCATACACCTGCATTTGTTCATGGTGGACCATTTGCAAATATTGCTCATGGCTGTAATTCAGTAATTGCAACAAAGGCTGCAATGAAACTTGCAGACTATGTAGTAACTGAAGCAGGATTTGGTGCTGACTTAGGTGCAGAGAAATTCTTAGACATTAAATGTAGAGAAGCTAATATTAAGCCAAGCGCTGTAGTTGTTGTTGCTACAATTAGAGCATTAAAGATGCATGGTGGCGTATTAAAGGAAAATTTAAAGGAAGAAAATGTTGATGCTTTATTAAAGGGTATTTGTAATTTAGAAAAGCATATTGAAAATGTAAAGAAATACAACCTACCTTTAGTTGTAGCAATCAATAAGTTCTATACTGATACAGAAGCTGAAATTAAAGCTTTAGAGGATTGGGCAAAGAAAAATAATATAACTATTAGTTTAAGCGAAGTATTCTCTAAAGGATCTTTAGGTGGAATTGATTTAGCAGAAAAGATTGTTAAGAAGATAGACGAAGAGGATGGCTCAAAGACATTCAAGCCTATCTATGATTTAGAGGATTCAATTAAGGATAAGATCACTAAGATTTGTAAGGAAATCTATGGTGCAGAAAATGTTGAATTCTTACAAGCAGCTAAAAACCAAATGGCAAGATTTAAGAAAAATGGTTGGGATAAGCTACCAATTTGTATGGCGAAGACGCAATACTCATTTTCTGATAATCCTAAGCTATTAGGAAGACCAGAAGGCTTTACAATCACAATTAGAGAATTAAAGCCATCAATTGGTGCGGGATTTATAGTAGCATTAACTGGTGATATTATGACTATGCCAGGCTTACCAAAGGAACCTGCCGCTAATAAGATGGATGTTATAGACGGAAAAACAGTAGGATTATTTTAAAGGAGAAGAATATGGAATACGTAACAGGACAAAGACAAGTAGTACTTAACTTTTCAGAAAAGTTTTGCAAAACTGAAATTGAAGTTTTAAATTCAGATTGCTTTAAAGAGGTTTGGAGTAAATATGTTAAGCATGTTTTCGCAACTGAAAATCAATCATTATTACCAGTGCTTACAATTTTCCCTAAGTCAAAGGTAGTAAATTATACAGTAGATTTATTTAAGTTATTATTATCTTTTACAATTGAAGAAATTGAAAACTTAAATCCATTCTATGCAAAAGCACTTGAAATGAAGGATGTACTTTATGATTTAGTACAAAACTTCTATGATTATTGGAGACGTTTAGAGCGTTATGCAGTTGTATTAAATAGAGCAACTAAGGACGGTGTTGAATCTACATCATTCGTATCAGCTCAATCTACATTCAATAATGTAATTTTAAGTACATATCGTACAATATCTGAAAAATTATTTGGTCAATCATTCCCAATTTATAGACAATTACCAGCTGGTGTTAACGCTGCGTTATTATTATCTAGAAATGAATGGATGAAGAAGGAATCTCCATATTATTTCTTAGCAAAGAGTGATGCTATTGAACAAATAGTTATTCGTCCACCTTTCATTTCTTATTCAGCTAAGAATAAGAGAACAGGTACATATCCTGAAGTAAAGGTTAACCCAATTGAAAAGATTAGAGATAATTTCAAGGCAGTAGAATTCTATTGCTATGCTGCTAAGGTTGGTTCAGCTTTAGCTTATGTATATTTCCATAGAGATTATTTAGCTCATGGTATTACAATTGGTAACTTATTCGAATTCGTTCCACTATCAGCTTGTAAGGGTCAAAAGCCAGATTTACTTTATGTATTTGGTGCTGACTACGATGGTGAATCAGAATTCTATCATGATAAGGAAAATGATATTTATGTAGGTATCGCACCTCATAATGATTCAATTGATTACTTCGGTTATATGAAGAAGATGCTATTAACTTTATATAATACAAAGATGATCGATAATGGATTCTTACCTATCCATGGTGCATGTGTTCATATCACTATGAAGAATGGTACAACAAAGAATGTCGTAATCATGGGTGATAGTGGTGCTGGTAAGAGCGAATCATTAGAAGCATTATCTGAAATGGCAGGAGATAATATCTCTTCTCAATTAACAGTATTCGATGATATGGGTACTTTCAAGGTTGAAAATGGTAAGGTTATTGCTTACGGTACTGAAATTGGTGCATTCGTTAGACTTGATGATATGACATCTGGTTATGCTTATAGAGAAATGGATAGAGCAATATTCATGAACCCTGATAAGACTAACTCAAGATTAGTTATCCCTGTAGCAACATACCCTCAAATTATGAAGGGCTACAAGGTAGATATGTATTTATATGCTAATAACTATGATGAAAAATGCGAATCTGAAATTGAATTCTATGACAATGCAGAAGAAGCAAAGAAGATTTTCATCCGTGGTGCAAGAAGAGCAAAGGGTACTACTCAAGAAATGGGTATGACAGAATCATTCTTCGCTAACCCATTCGGACCAGTTCAAAGAGAAGCTGACACAAGAGTAATTATCGATAAGGTATTTGATGCTTTATTCAAGACAGGTGTTCCTGTTGGTAACTTACATACAAGACTAGCTGTTCCTGGTATGGAACATGATGGTCCAGCTCTAGCTGCTAAAAAATTATTTGAATTATTAGAGAAGTAGAATTATGGTAAGAGTAGGAATAATTATGGGATCTACCTCAGACTATGAGGTAATGCAAGATGCATGCAAGGTTCTAGACGAATTTAAAGTTGAATATGAAAAGAAGGTTGTATCTGCTCATAGAACACCAGATTTAATGTTTGAGTACGCTAAGTCTGCAAGAAGCCGTGGATTAAAGGTTATTATTGCAGGTGCTGGTGGTGCAGCTCATTTACCTGGTATGGTTGCAGCTATGACTTCACTTCCTGTTATTGGTGTTCCTGTTAAGTCAAGAGCATTAAATGGCTTAGATTCATTATTATCTATTGTTCAAATGCCTGGTGGAGTACCAGTATTAACTGTTGCTATTAATGGTGCTAAGAATGCAGCTTTATCTGCAATTGCAATTTTAGCTAATGAAGATGAAGATCTTCTTAAAAAACTAGAAGAATTCAGACAAAATCAAACTGATTCAGTATTAAAGACAGAGTTATAATAATAAGGCTATTTTATATGGCCTGTTTCTTTTTAAAAAAAATTATGTCTGTCAAGAAAAAATACTTGACACTATATTTTCTTATGATAGAATATATATGGAATTATTTTTGAAAAGGAGTGTATTATATTATGGTTAAAATTAGATTACAAAGATTTGGTGCACACAAGGCTCCAAAATATCGTATTGTTGCTGCAGATTCAAGATCACCTCGTGATGGTAAGTTCTTAGAGATTTTAGGAACATATAATCCATTAACAGATCCTGCTACTGTTACTTTAGATGCAGAAAAGATTCAAGCTTGGATCAATAAGGGTGCACAACCTACTGTTACTGTAAAGAACATCTTAATTGCTAATAAAGTTATTACAAAGTAAGGAATGGTGACTACAGTGATAAAGTTTGAAGAATTAATTAAAAGCCTAATTCTTCCTTTAGTAGCATACCCAAATGATGTTGAAATTATTGATAAATCAGCTGATGAAGACAATTTAGAATATCAAGTTAATGTAAATCCTAATGATTTAGGAAGAGTAATCGGTAAGGGTGGAACTTTAGCAAGAGCTATTAGAACTGTACTTTATGCTGGTGCTTCAAAGGAAGGCAAAAAGATACATTTAGATATCGATAGTAAAAAGAGTAACTAGTTTACTCTTTTATTTTTATATAAATATAAATTTTATGTTATAATATTTTTAAAATAATATTTATTTTAATTTGAGGTTTTTTATGAAGTATTATAGATGTGGAACTGTGCTAAAGACACATGGATTAAAAGGTGAAATGAAGGTTAAGAGCTATTCTGACTTTGATAGATTTTATAAGGGTGCTCGTATATTTTTTAAAATAGATAATGAATATTATGAGGAGCACGTTTTAAAATCAAAAATAGTAGAAGGCTATTATATGATTACCCTAGAAGGAAAAGAAGATATTAATCTAATAGAAAAATATCATTCAAAGGATATTTATGTATCAGACTTTGAAAGATTAAATGAGCTTGAGGATGATGAATATTACTATTCTGATTTAGTAGGTAAGAATGTATATAATGAGAATAATGAGCTTAAGGGTGTTGTTGTTGAGGTTAGAGAATATCCAAAGAGTCATTATTTAGTTGTAAGAAACGATGGTAAAGACTACTTAGTACCTTTTATTAAGGTTTTTATTAAAGAAGTAACTAAAGATAAGATAGTTATTAATGAAATTGAGGGATTGTTTTGAAAATAAAGATTTTAACACTCTTTCCAAACATGTTTAATGGATTCTTATCAGAATCTATTATAAAAAGAGCGATAGATAATAATTTAATAGAGGTTGAAGTAATCGATTATAGAAAGTACTCACAAGAAAAGCACAATCATGTTGATGATACACCTTATGGAGGTGGCGCTGGCATGGTTATTAAGTGCGATGTTATTGATAGAGCAATAGAGGATAATAAAACTAATAAATCATTTATTTGCTTAATGACACCTCAAGGAGAACAATTTACTCAACAAATGGCTATTGATTTAAGTAAAAAGGATGAATTAATTTTAATCTGTGGTCATTATGAGGGCTTTGATGAAAGAGTAAGAGACTATGTTGATAAGGAAATATCTATTGGTGATTATGTTCTAACTGGAGGAGAGATTCCAGCTATGGCTATATCCGATAGTATTATTAGACTTATTGATGATGTAATAAGTGAAGAATCTCCTATGGATGATTCATATATTAATGGATTATTAGAATATCCACAATATACTCGTCCTTATGTATATAAGGGTAAGGCTGTACCTGATGTATTAATTTCAGGTAATCATAAGAATATTAGAGAATATAGATTAAAGGAATCATTAAGAAAGACTTATTTAAGAAGACCTGATCTATTAGAGAAAAAAGAATTAACTAAGGAAGAAGAGAAGCTTCTTAAGGAAATAAAGGAGGAGTTATAAGTGAGAGAATCTGGAATACTACTACATATAACATCACTACCTTCTAAATATGGTGTTGGTTCACTTGGAAAGCCAGCTTACAAGTTCGTTGATTTTTTACAAAAGTCAGGACAAAAGATATGGCAAATCCTACCTATTGGCCCAACTGCCTATGGCGATAGTCCATATTCATCTACATCAGCCTATGCTATGAATCCATTCTTTATTGATTTAGAAATGCTTTTAGAAGAAGGATTAATAGATAAAGAGGATTTAAAGGAAGTATCAGTAAATAGAGTTGATTTCAATTATCTATTTGAATCAAGATATAACCTATTTTATAAGGCTTATGAAAGATTTGATAAGAATAATGAGGATTTTATCAAATTCAAAAATGAAGAGGATTATTGGCTATCTGATTATGCCGAATTCATGGTTTTAAAGAACGAACAGGAAAATAAGCCATGGTATGATTGGTATTATGATTTTAAGACAAGAAAAGAGGAGTCTTTAAATTGGCTAAAGGGTGAATTTAGCTACAAAATAGATTATTATAAATTCATCCAATTTAAGCTATTTGAGCAATTTTTAAAGCTAAAGAGCTATGCAAATAAAAGGGGAGTTTCAATAATGGGTGATATTCCTATTTATTGTGCATATGATTCAGCGGATGTTTGGGCTCATAATGAATATTTTGAGCTTGATTATGAACAAAAGCCAGTTAATGTTGCGGGATGCCCACCTGACTTTTTCTCACCACTTGGTCAATTATGGGGAAATCCACTTTATGATTGGGAATATTTAAAGGAAAAGAAATATAATTTCTGGGTATCAAGAGTAAAGCATTCATTTAAATTCTTTGATATTTTAAGAATAGATCACTTCAGAGGCTTTGCAGGCTATTATTCAATTCCTTATGGAAGTGAGAATGCAATTAATGGTAAATGGATAGAAGGTCCAGGCTATTCTTTATTTAAGGAAATTAAAAATCAGGTTGGTAATGTTAGAATCGTTGCCGAGAATTTAGGCTTTCTAACACCTGATGTTGATAAATTATTAAAGAAGTGCGGATACCCTGGAATGAAGATATTCCAATTCGAGCTTGGCTATAATAATATATGCCCAATTAAAAAGGGATTTAATTCAAATAATTTGATATATACAGGTACACATGATAATCAAACTATTATGTCATTTTATAACGCTTTAAATACTCGTGATAAAAAGATAGTAGATAAGGTATGTAATATTGGCTTCTTTGATAGACCTAATTTAAAGATTATTGAATATTCAATGAAATCTAATTGTGATATTTGTATAGTACCACTACAAGATTATTTAGGACTTTCTGATGATTTAGGAAGAATGAATACTCCTGGTGTTGCCTTAGGTAACTGGGGATATATCTCTAAAGAAAATGACTTCACATCAGATTTATTAAATTACATTAAGAATTTAACTAAGGAATCTAATAGGTGATTTATGTACACATATATTATTCAAACAGATGATTTATCCTTCGCAGAAGAAAAAATAGAAAAAATAAAAGAAGGAATTGAAACTGAATATGAGGTCGCAACCTATGATGTAGAGGATGATGGAATATATCAAATAGTTGATGAGCTAAATACAATATCATTATTTGATTTAACTAAGGTCGTTATTGCAAAATCAGCTGAGGCAATACTTTCACTTGATGATAAGAAATACCAAGAATTTATAGGAACTATTTCTAATTTCTCAAGTAGTAATATTTTAGTAATGGTCTCAAAGGGATATGATCTTAAGGGCGATAAAAAAGAGCGCCTTAATGAAATAAAAAAATACGGCGCTTACTTTGAAATGAATTTAAGAAATATTTCACTTGATGAATATGCAAAGCGTGAGCTAGATAGCGATGGCTTTACATATAAGAAGGAAAATATTGATTTACTAATCAGCTATATTTCATCACTTACAGAGCTTCATCAAGCTATAGAAAAGCTTAAATGCTTCAAATGGGATGAAAAGACAATTAATAATGAGGATATAAATAAAATCATTACTCGTCCTTTAGATACTGATGTATATGAGTTAGTTACATCGGTACTAAAAAAGGATAGAAAAAGAGTTTTTGAAATCTATAAGGATTTAATGATTCAAAGGGTAGAAGTAGGATATTTATTACAATTATTAATTAATAAATTCCAAGAATTAAATAATGTATATATTCTAGTTAAATCTCATATGACACAGGATGAGATAGCTCAAACATTTAATATTAAGCCAGGACGTGCTTATTATATGATGAAGGATGCAAAATCCTTATCACTATCAGATATTAAAAGTAATTTAGAATATTTAATGAAGCTTGACATAGATATTAAAACAGGAAATGTTTTAAATGATAAAGAAGCACTAGAAATTTACTTTTTAAGATAAAAAAATACTCCAATAGTTATTAGCTATTGGAGCTTTTATTTTTATATATTATGTTTTATTAGATAGCTTGTGCAATCATTGCTTCAGCAACCTTCTTGAAGCCTGCAATATTAGCACCTGCTAATAAGTCGTACTTATTACCAGCTTCAACAGCTTCCTTATATGAAGCATTGAAGATATTAACCATAATACCATGTAATTTTTCATCAACTTCTTCGAAAGTCCATGATAATCTTTCAGAGTTTTGGCTCATTTCAAGACCAGATGTTGCAACACCACCAGCGTTAGAAGCCTTAGCAGGAGTGAAGATGATTTCCTTAGAAATTAAGAACTTAGCAGCATCAAGTTCAGTTGGCATGTTAGCACCTTCACAAACAGCGATACAACCATTCTTAACTAATGTTTCAGCATCCTTCATTAATAATTCATTTTGTGTAGCACAAGGCATTGCGATATCGCACTTGATATTCCAAATTCTGTCAGTAGCAGTAGTGTCATGGTATTCAACACCCTTACAACGTGAAGCTAATTCCTTAATTCTTCCACGTTCAACTTCCTTAATTTGCTTAACAACGTCTAATACTTCCTTAGTAATACCATCTTTTACATATACATAACCATTTGAATCAGATAATGCAACTACCTTACCACCTAATTGTGTAGCCTTTTCACAAGCGTAGATAGCAACGTTACCAGAACCAGAGATTACAACAGTCTTACCATTGAAGTCTGTATTCTTTAATGTCTTTAAAGCTTCTTGAGCATAGTAGCATAGACCATAACCAGTAGCTTGAGTTCTAGCTAAAGAACCACCATAAGTTAAGCCCTTACCAGTTAATACACCAGTGAATTCATCACGGATTCTCTTGTATTGACCGAATAAGAAACCAATTTCACGTCCACCAACACCGATATCACCAGCTGGAACGTCTGTGTCAGGACCGATATGACGATATAATTCAGTCATGAATGATTGACAGAATCTCATAACTTCGTTATCTGATTTTCCCTTAGGATCGAAATCAGATCCACCTTTACCACCACCCATAGGAAGTGTAGTTAATGAATTCTTTAATACTTGTTCAAGACCTAAGAACTTAATGATAGAAGCATTAACGCTTGGGTGTAATCTTAAACCACCCTTGTAAGGTCCGATTGCACTATTATATTGTACACGGAAACCTCTATTTACTTGGAATTCA
>JAEEHU010000159.1 GCA_016280975.1 Acholeplasmatales bacterium
AAAGCTTACTACATTTGGAAATAATAATAGAGTATCTGTTATTATGGGTAGCTGTGTTGGTGGTGCTGTATCAATTGATCACTACTATAGAAATAATAAGGAAGCAGATGATGTAAGAAAGATGCCAATTAGTGCTATCGCTACATCAGTTGCAGATTATGTAAAGGCAGGAGGAGTAGTAACTAACATTGGTAATGCATGTGCTGCAGGTACTATTTCAATTGCTTATGCTTGTGATTTAATTAGAGCTGGTAAGGCTGATTTAGTTATCGCTGGTGGTGCTGATGCATTCGCTTCAGTTCCATATTCAGGATTCCTAGCTTTACATGCACTTGATTCAAATCCTTGCTCACCATTTAACCATTGTACAGGTATCACACTTGGTGAAGGCTCTGGTGCTGTAATCGTTGAATCATATGAGCATGCTAAGGCAAGAGGCGCTAAGGTATATTGTGAGGTATTAGGTTCTGGTGTTTCATCAGATGCTCACCATATAACTGCTCCACGTCCAGATGGAGAAGGCCAAATGAACGCAATCAATTGGGCAATTAATACATCTGGTATTAAGAAAAATGAAATTGGTTATATCAATGCTCATGGTACAGGTACATCAAAGAATGATGAAGCTGAATTCTTATCTCTTCATACAATCTTCGATAATGAAAATGATGATCTATCTGTTTCATCTACAAAGGCAATGGTTGGTCACTGTCTAGGTGCAGCTGGTGCTATTGAGGCTGTATTCTCAGTTAAGGCTTTAACTACAAATAAGGTTCCTGCAACACTAAGATATAGTGAAGAGGATTTAGTTAATCTTAAGGAAAAGGCTGGTAAGATTGATTTCATACCTAATAAGAGCCATGACAAGAATTTAAATACAGTTATGAGTAACTCATTTGCTTTCGGTGGAAACAATGCAAGTATTGTTTTCTCTAAGACTGAAGGCGATGTTAAGAATACTTATTCAAAGAAGAAGATCTACTTAACAGGTTTAGGTTTAGTATCACCACTTGGTAATAGTAAGGATGCTTATATTTCTAAGGTAAATGAAAACTATAAGCCTGAGGCTAATAGTATTAAGTCAACAATCACAGTTGATGATTATAATAATGTAGGCTTAAAGATGGCATTCTATCGTAAGCTTGACAATTTCTGTCAATTACAAGCTGTATCTGGTATGCAAGCTTTAAAGGATGCAAATATTGAAGTAACTGATGATAATGCTACATCAATTGGTATCGTAGTTGGTTCATCTTTAGGTGCTTTAGGTACTTGCTGCCAATTCACTGAAAATATCGTTGAAAAGGGTAATGCAAATGGTTCAGCATTTAAGTTCCCAAATACAGTTTATAATGCTGCTGGTGGTTATTTATCAATTTGCTCTGGTATTAAGGGTTATAATGTAACAATTACAAATGGTAACCAATCAGGTCTTCAAGCAGTTGCTTATGGTATTAATGTTTTAAGAGACAATAAGGAAACTTATGTTTTAGCAACTGGTACTGATGATAATATTGAAGTAATCGATGAATTATACAATAAGATTAATTATGTTTCAAAGGATGTTGCTCTTCCTTTTGAAAATAAGGATGGATTCACACTATCTGATGGTTCAATCACATTAGTACTTGAGGATGGTAAGAATGCAGAGGCTCGTGGAGCTAAGAAGTATGCAGAGGTATTAGGCTATGGTATGGCTCATAATAGTGAATGCAAGTGCAAGAATGCTGAAACTTTAGCAGTAGCTATTAAGGATGCTTTAGCTGATAGTGGTTTAACATTAGATGACATCGATACTATTTCAGGATTTGCAAATGGTAATAAGGATGTTGATTCAGTTGAACTTGAAGCATACAAGAATGTATTTGGTGATAAGCTTTCTAATATTTCACTTCTTGAAACAAAGAATCATATGGGTGAAGCAAGAGCTGCATCTTCATCAATTGCATTATTACATGCAGGTTTAATGTTATCTGGTGAAATTTCTAAGGATAATGGTTATAAGGTAGTAGACGGTAAGGTTTCAAATACAGTAGTTAACGCTAATAGCATGAAGAATGTATTAGTAACAGCTTATAGTGATTATGGAACATTTACTGCAGTAGTTATTAGAAAATAATTAAAGGAGATAATAAAAATGGTTGCTATCGTTACAGGTGCATCACGTGGTATAGGTAGAGCATGTGCTTTAAAGCTTGCTAGTGATGGATACAAAGTAGTTATTAATTATTCACATAATGAAGCAAAGGCTCAAGAGGTTTTAGATACTATTAAGGCTAATGGCGGAGATGGTATGATCTACAAGGCTGACGTTTCAAATCAAGAAGAAGTAAATCAAATGGTAAGAGCAGTATATAAGGAATATGGTTCTATCGACGTATTAGTTAATAACGCTGGTGTTGTTAGAGATCAATTCTTATTAATGCTTACAAAGAAGAATTTAGATGAATGCTTCGATTTAAATGTAAAGGGATATTTATATTGTGCTCAAGCATGTGCACTTAAAATGTTTAAGAATAAAAAGGGTGTAATTATTAACATGTCATCTGTAAGTGGCAAGTATGCTCTTCCTGGTCAAAGTGTTTATGGTGCTACAAAGGGTGCTGTAAACCAATTAACAGCTGTATTAGCTAAGGAATTAGCTGGCTATGGTATTAGAGTAAATGCAGTTGCACCTGGATTTATTGAAACTGAAATGCTAGATGCAATTCCAGAAGAAAAGAAGGAAGAATACCTAAAGGTTATCCCTCAACATAAGCTTGGTACAACTGAGGATATTGCTAATTTAGTTTCATTCTTAGCATCTGATAATTCAAAATATATTACTGGTCAAGTAATTACTATTGATGGAGGATTATCACTATGATTTTAATTGATGAAATTAATAATAAAATCAAGCAACGTCCACCTTTCCAAATGATCGATAGAGTAGTTGAAATCGATCCAAACGAAAGTGCTAAGGGTATTAAGTGTGTTTCTGTAAATGAACCATATTTCATGGGCCATTTCCCAGGCTCACCTATTATGCCAGGCGTATTAATTGTTGAATCATGTGCTCAATTATGCTCATTAGTATTTGAGGCTGATGGTACTGATACTGATTCAATATATGTATTATTAAAGGTTGATACTTTTAAATTTGTTAAGGCTGTAATTCCTGGAGATGTTCTAGAGATTGTAGTTAATAAGACAAAGGTATTAGGCCCTCTTACAACTTTTGATTGTAAGGTTATGGTAGATGGTAATATCTACTCAAAGGGTACATTAACTTTTACAAAGGTTTTGAAGGAAACAATTTATAAAAGATAAAAAAGGTGATTTATATGTGGGATAAGAACAAGAAAAAGAAGGTTCTTGTTATAAACGGAAGTCCTAAAAATGATAGAAGTTCTACAATGTATATAACAAATGCATTTTTAGAAGGCTTAAAAGCATCATGCGAATGTGATATTGAAGTAATTAATGTTCATAAGCTAAACTTTAAGCCTTGTACAGGATGCTTATCTTGTTGGGGTAGAACAGAAGGCGAATGTGTTATCAAAAATGATGACATATCTATTGTTAAGGAAAAATTATTAAATGCTGATATTATTATTGAAAGCTTTCCATTATTTTTCTTCTCAATGCCTGGTGTTTTAAAATCATTTACAGATAGATTATTATCAATGATGCTAACATATAAGGGACATAAGCCACCTACAAATAATGAATCACTTCATGGATTAAGATATCCAGATAGCGATAAGAGATTTGTTGTAATCTCATCATGTGCATATACTGAGGTTGATCTAGTATATGATTCAGTAAAGGCACAATTTGATTTTATTTGTGGAAAAGGTGCTTATACTCCAATATTCGTTCCACAAATTAAAACATTAGTTGATGTTAAAAACGAAAATAAGCTAAATAGATTTTTAAAGAAATTTATTGATGCTGGTACATACTTTAACGAAAATGGAGGCTTAACTGATGAAATCATTAATGATTTATCAAAGCCACCATTTAGTGAGGGTGCATATAAAATATTCTTAAGTCAATTCTGGCAGGAGGAAAAAGATGGCAAAGCAAGTTAGTTTTGAAGACATTAAAAAATTAATAATCGAATGTGCTAATGTCACAAAAGAAATTACTCCTGATTCAATTCTAAAGGAAGACTTAAGTATCGATAGCTTATACGCTGTTGAGATGATATTAGAATTAGAAGAGAATTTTGATATTCATATTGAAATAGAAGAAATGGAAGATTTAATTAAGGTTAGCGATGTTGTAGACTTAGTTAACAGAAAGTTAAGAGGTTAGTCTTATGAATTTCGATGAAATAGAAAAGTTAATCCATTTACTAGAGGAATCTAAATTATCTTATTTAGAAATCGAAGAAAATGGTATGAAAATAAAATTAGATAAGAATAGTGGAGCTCGTGCTGAGGTTGTTACTACAAAGACTGAGGCTAAAGCTGAATCTCAAGCAACTGAAGTAAAGGATGAGGTTAAGGGTAATATTATTACATCTCCACTTGTTGGTACTTATCATTCTAGTCCATATAAGGATGCAAAGCCATTTGTTTCAGTTGGCGATAAGGTTAAGAAAGGCGATAAGCTTTGTATAGTTGAAGCCATGAAGGTTATGAATGAAATCACATCATCTTTTGATGGTATAGTAAAAGAAATTTGCTTACAAGATGGAGATATGGTTGAATTTGGTAAGAAGCTTTTCGTAATTGGTGACTAATATGTTTAAGAAGATATTAATCGCTAATCGTGGCGAGATTGCAGTAAGAATCATTAGGGCTTGTAAGGAATTAGGTATCGCAACTGTCGCTGTATATTCTAAGGCTGATGAGAATGCACTTCATAAGGAGCTTGCAACTGAGGCTGTATGTATCGGTGAGGCTAATAGCCAAGATTCTTATTTAAATATTGAAAATATAATAAGCGCTGCATGTTTAACAGGATGTGATGCCATACATCCTGGTTTTGGTTTTTTATCAGAGAATCCACAATTCGCAAGAATGGTTGAAACATGTGGACTTACCTTTATTGGACCTAATCCAACTGTAATGGAAAAGATGGGTAATAAAAGTGAAGCTATCCAAATGATGAAGGAAGCTGGAGTTCCTATTGTACCAGGCTCATATAAGGCTGTTACACTTGATGAGGGTATTGAAATTGCAACTCAAATTGGATTCCCAGTTTTAATTAAAGCATCTGCCGGTGGTGGTGGAAAGGGTATTAGACTTGTTGAAGAAAAGAGTGAATTTGAAGCACTATTCAACGAAGCTAAGGAAGAAGCAAAGAAATTCTTCTCTAATGATGAATTATATATTGAAAAATTCATTAGAAACCCTAAGCATATTGAAGTTCAAGTAATGTGTGATAAGCATGGAAATGTAATCCACCTATTTGAAAGAAACTGCTCACTTCAAAGAAGAAATCAAAAGATGGTAGAGGAAGCTCCATGTATTAGTATTTCTCAAAAGCTAAAGGAAAAATTATACGCTAGTGCTATTACTGCATGTAAATATGTAGGCTATGATAGCGTAGGCACAATTGAATTCTTAGTTGATAATGAGGAAAACTATTACTTCATTGAAATGAATACTCGTGTTCAAGTTGAGCACTGTGTTACTGAGGCTGTAACTAACATTGATATTGTTAAGAATATGATAAAAATAGCTTATGGACTAGAATTAGCCTATAAGCAAGAGGATATAAAGCTATACGGTTATGCCATTGAATGTAGAATTAACGCAGAGGATATGGATAATGACTTTAGACCAGATCCAGGTAAAATTACATTCATGCATGTTCCTGGTGGTATGGGAGTTAGAATTGACTCTGCAGTATATCCAGGATATGAAATACCTCCATTCT
>JAEEHU010000160.1 GCA_016280975.1 Acholeplasmatales bacterium
AGGCTTTTATGATCACTGTTAATAAAGAGCTACAAATCAGATACAAGGAAAAGGAAAATGCTAAGGATGTCTATGAAATATTAGGTGTTGAAATTAAAAGAAGAAGGATATTACTTTCTCAAACATTAGAGGCAGTAAGTCAAAACATCTGTAGTGTTTCATATTTATGTAAAATTGAAAGAAGTAAAATAGACCCAGGGAAGCATATTATTAAGGAAATCTGTAATCGTCTTGAGATAGAGGATAATAAGGTTGTTTATCTATATGATTTAAAGGATACACTTAATAAATGTATAAGCTCATTTCTGCATAAGAAATATGAATATATAAAAATAGCCTATGAAAATGGTAAGGGCTTTGAAAATTATAGATTTAAAATAATATCATTTATATACTTTATTTCAATTAAGGATATGGATAGTGCGTTAATTGAATATAATAGCTTAGTTAAATTAGTATCAAATATGCTTGATTTTGATTTGTTAGTATTTACTCTTATGACATCAATATTCTTATATTATTCAATGAATTTTAAGGGTGCTCTAGAGTCTATATCAACTGTTGGTAAGTTCCATTTAACAAGTGATATGAAAATATTATATTTAATATCTAAATTTAGAATCCACGCAGCGATGAGTCTTCCATCTACAGCCTTTCATTACGAAATGCTAAAAGAGGAGCTTGTTAGAACAGGCGCCTTTGATTTAATCGAATATGAAAATTATATTTATGCTTATTATTTAGTAAAAAATAAAGCCTACGATGAGGCAAAGGAAATTGTTGCTAATTCTAAAATTCAATATGCTAAAAACTCTATTGGATTCTTATCTGATTTTTTCAGTAAGAAGGTTGGTGCTTGTCTTGATTATGGTGATAGAAATCTAAATGATTTTTGTAAGTTTATTAAGGCATCAATAACATTAAAGGAGGATTATAAGAATAAGCTATTATTAAAAGATAGGTCATATTATGAGCCTGATTTTGAATATCTACTTGTAGAGTATTTATTTGTTAATGGAAATAAGGCTAGATTTAATTATATATTTTCTACAGCGATTCCAGAACTAACACTTAATGATAATAAATTTTTAAAGGACTTTTTCTATGACGAGCTATCATTAATCCCATATCCAGGAAGTAAGCTTAGAACCTTATATACAGCCTATCAAGCAATATACCATGGAGTCTCTTTATCTAAATATAAATTCCTAGATGATGAGGATTGTGATGATGAAGAAGCTATTAAAGATTAATATATTTATAATATCAATAGCCTTGGTATTATTAATTACAATTTTTAATACTGGGGCAGTTGGTGAAACATTTTCCTATAAATGGACTAATACCTATATTGAAATTCCTGTTGGTGAATCTATAGATAAATATAAGGATATACCTGAGGCTAAGCTATATAGAGATAATGTTCTACTTAGTGATACATCAATATCCTATGACCAAGAGGGTTGTTTTATGTATTATTTTAAGAATGTTAATACAACTAAGACTGGAACCTATAAGGTATATTACAAGGCCTTTGAAAAGAAATATAATCCAGGAACATGCCTTAACTATAGAGTATTAATTACATTTCATGTTGTAGATAAAACTCCTCCTAAATTAAATATCATAAATAGAGATATTAATTTAAGAAGAGGAAATACTATAGACTTTAATGATAACATTACCTATAGCGATAACTATTCTAATTGTGTTGTTTCATTTCAGGAAAGTGTAGATTTTAATAAGGTTGGCTCATACGAGGTTTTAGCAACAGTAAAAGATGATAGTGGAAATTATACATCTGATAAATTTACTGTAAATATATTTTCTGATTCAAAACCAGTTATTACATGTAATCTGGCTGGTGATACATATAAGATTCCTTATAATGGTGAATATGATATTAAATCAATATTTAAGGCAGTAGATGAGATAGATGGAGATATAACAGATAGTATTGTTTTTCCAAAGGTTAAAAATAATGAGCTTGGTGAATATGATTATACAGTAAGCGTAACTAATTCAAGTGGGTATGATACTAAATACACAATTAAAATTGATGTTATAGATGATGAGGCACCAGAATTAATTCTATCAACCCATAGTATCATTTTAAGCTATAAGACTGATTTGTATTCAGATCCCTTTAGAAGATATGTAAGAGTAGTAGATAATAAGGATATTGATTATAATAATTTAACTATTATAGATAATTGCATAAATGAGGTAGGATCATATGAGGTTATATATAGCTATACTGATGGAGTGTTTAATGTATCAGATAGCTTAGATGTAACTTTTTTGTCATTTGAGCCACCTAAAATTTATATAGATGATATTTTAGTTAATACAAATGAGAATGTTGATTTATTAAACTATATAACAGTAGAAGATCCATCTGATAATCTTGCCTACCTATCCTTAGATATAGATGATTCACTTGTTAGCTATGATAAGGAAGGTACATATTATGCGAAGGCCTATTGTATTAATTCGAGTGGACTTTCAACTGAAAAAAGATTTAGAGTAATAGTTAAAAATGATAGCCTTATATCAAATAGTAATATGCCACTATTTATAATCATAATAGTGTTATCAACACTTGTTATTGGATTTATTATATTAAGTGTTTTCGTTTTGGTTAAATTTAGAAAAAAGATGATTTGATATCTTTTTAACTAAATGAAAATATAATATAATGAAATAACCAAGCGGGTGAATGATATGAAGGGATTTTTGTATGGAAAAACTGAATATTCAATAGGTAATTCTATACTAGCTTTAGATGATTATATTAATTATGCTAAAGAGCTAAAATATGAATTCCTTACTATTACTGATAATAACCTATATGGTGCTTATAAATTTTATACAAAATGTATAAAAAATAATATTAAGCCTATCATTGGCCTAGAGTATGAATTTTTAGATAATCTATCTAAATCAAAGGTAATTATTTATGCTAAAAATAATGAAGGCTATAAGGCATTAGTAAAAATATCAGGTAAGATTGAAATAGAAAAAATTGATACTCTAGATATACTTAATGAATACTATAAGGATTTATATATTATTTATCCTTTTAATGATTCATATTTAGAAAGAGCATTTGTATCACATGATTTAAAGGAAGTAGAGCTAGAGCTTTCTATATTACAAAAATATGATATATATATTGGTATCTCTAAAACAAATAAAATATCTAAATTTAATTTAACAAATGAATTTATAGAGTATTTAAATTTAAATGATTATAAATATGTTGATATACATGAGGCTCGTTATCAAAATCAAAATGATTCTATTGTATTAAAGGCACTTCTTAAAATGAATGATTCAAAGGAGATAATAGAAGAATTTGATGATTTTTCTATGCCACAAAATCCTTATGAGTCAGATACTATAAATGAAATAGTTAATAATATAAATTTAAATTTATATAATGAGAAAATAAATTTACCATCATTCCCTAATAAAAAGGGCTATAAGTCAAATGAATATCTAAGAGCCTTATGCTATAAGGGCTTAGAAAAAAGAGGCGTATTAAAGGCTCATTATAAGGATAGACTTGATTATGAGCTTAATGTAATTAATAAAATGGGCTATGACGATTATTTCCTAATCGTATGGGATTTTATAAGGTACGCTAAGCAAAATGATATTTTAGTAGGTCCAGGACGTGGAAGCGCAGCCGGAAGCTTAGTTTCATATACTTTAGGTATAACAGATATTGACCCAATTAAGTATGGATTATATTTTGAAAGATTCTTAAATCCTGAGCGTGTATCTATGCCAGATATTGATGTCGATTTCCCTGATGATAAAAGAGATGAGGTAATCGAATACGTTAAGAATTTATATGGTGATAATCATATATCACTTATAACTACATTCGTAAGATATAAATTAAAATCATCACTTAATGATCTTGCAAGAATAACTGATATTTCAAAGGATAGATTATCTATTATTAAGGATATCGTTGAAAATGATAAGAGTGATAATCCTTATGATGATTTAATCAATAAATATAGGGATAGTGATCCTAAATTATGTGAATTCTTATATATCGCAAAAAGATTAGAGAATTTACCTAAAACAACATCAACACACCCTGCAGGTGTAATATTATCTAGTATTGACTTAGGAAGCTTTATTCCACTTACAAATGGCTTATCTGGATTATATCAATCTCAATTTGAAAAGGACGATTTAGAGGAGATTGGTCTATTGAAGATGGATTTCCTTGCGATTAGTAATTTAAATATTATTAAGAATACAATTGATCAAATAGATGGACTAAGTATTTCCTCTATAAGAAATATAAATTTAAATGATCAAAAGGTTTATAGAATGCTATCAAGTGGAGATACCTTGGGTATATTTCAGCTTGAGAGTCGTGGTATGACAAGATTCATATCTAAATTAAAGCCAACTGAATTTAATGATTTAGTTGCCGCGCTTGCGTTATTTAGACCAGGACCTATGGATAACTTAGATGAGTTTGTTGAAAGAAAGCATGGTAAAAAGTTTACCTATATTCATCCTGATTTAGAAAGTATCCTAAATTATACATATGGAATTATTCTATATCAGGAACAAATCATGCAGATAGCTCAGAAGTTTGCTGGATTCTCTTTGGGTGAGGCAGATTTATTAAGAAGAGCTATATCTAAAAAGAAGGCATCAGGCTTAAATGAGCTTGAGGATGATTTCATTAAGCGCGCTAAGGCAAGAGGCTATAATGAAGGTGTTGCAAAAGAGATATATGATTTAATATTAAAGTTTGCAAATTACGGCTTTAATAAATCTCATAGTGTTGCCTATGCATATTTTGCATATCAAATGGCTTATTTAAAGGTTAATTATTTTAGCTTATTTATGGGTAATGTATTTAATACAGCGATTGGTGATGAAAAGAAGCTAGTAAGCTATTTTAATTACTGTAAGAGTCATAGGATAAAGGTTCATAAGCCAAATATATTTATTTCACGTGATAAGTTCGTAACTAATAAGGAGGGTATATTTATTCCATTCTCATCAATAAAGGGAATAGGAACTCAAGTAGCCTCAAAAATAGTTGAAGAGCGTGATAGAAATGGAATATATAATAGCTTCTATGAATTTAAGGAAAGATGCTCATTTTTAAATAAAAATCAATTTGAAGCATTAGTATTTAGTGGAGCCTTAGATTATTTAGGTAAAACTAAAAAGGATATGATTAATGAAACTAATGAGGTAGACCAAATATTCTTAAAGACTATTAATAAATCCGAATTAGTTATTAAAAGCGAG
>JAEEHU010000161.1 GCA_016280975.1 Acholeplasmatales bacterium
GTTGGATAATATCTCTTTAATAAATCAGTATTTTCTGGCCAGCCAAGTGTTGAAAATGGCCATAAAGCACTAGAAAACCAAGTATCTAGTACATCTTCATCTTGAACCCAACCATCACCAGGGTTTTCAACTTGAACCTTAACCTCGCCATCCTTATACCAAGCAGGAATTCTATGACCCCACCATAATTGACGAGATACACACCAGTCTTGAATATCTGTTAACCAGTGCTCTAATGTTTGATGGAATCTTTCAGGTACGAAATGATATTCATCATTTTCTAGTACTTGACGAGCTAAAACATCCATCTTTACAAACCATTGCTTAGAAAGTCTAGGCTCAACTACTACGCCTGTTCTTTCACTGTGACCAACTGAGTGAACGATAGGCTCAGTCTTTACATATAAGCCTTCCTTCTTTAAATCCTCAATTAAGGCCTTACGGCATTCAAAACGGTCCATATTTTGATATTTATGAGCCATTTCGTTCATTGTACCATCATCATTCATACAAAGTGGCATAGCTAAATTATGACGCTTGCCAACCTCGAAGTCATTAGGGTCGTGAGCTGGTGTTACCTTAACGCATCCTGTACCGAATTCGATATCAACATATTCATCAGCGATAACTGGAATCTTTGTATCAGTTCCAGGAATATATACCATCTTACCAATGATATCCTTATATCTTTCATCCTTTGGATTAACCATGATTGCTTGGTCAGCAAACATAGTTTCAGGTCTTGTTGTTGCGATAACTACTCCACCATCTCCATCAACGAATGGATACTTGAAATAGTAGAATGCACCTTCTACATCCTTATGCTCAACCTCAATATTAGATAAAGCTGTCTTAGCCTCAGGATCCCAGTTAATAATTCTTTCACCTTGATATAATAAACCCTTATTATATAGATTAATAAATACATAATTAACTGCCTTATTTAAGCCTTCATCTAATGTGAAGCGCTCTTTAGTGTAATCTAGTGATAAACCTAGGGCTGCCCATTGTGAACGAATAATCTTTGCATATTCCTTTTTCCACTTCCAAGCTTCCTCTAGGAACTTTTCTCTTCCTAAATCATAACGAGATAGACCTTGCTCCTTTAGCTTTTGATCTACCTTAGCTTGTGTTGCGATACCTGCATGGTCCATACCAGGTAACCATAAGGCATCATATCCTTGCATTCTTTTTCTTCTAATAATAATATCTTGAAGTGTTGTATCCCATGAGTGACCAAGGTGTAGCTTACCTGTTACGTTTGGTGGTGGAATAACAATTGTAAATGGCTCCTTTTCTTTATCTCCAGCCTCAAAGAATCCACCCTTTAGCCAGAATTCATATTTGCCATTTTCTACTTCTTTAAAATCATATTTAGGCTTCAATTCTTTCATCTTTCTCTCTCCTTATAAATTCATCTTTTGTAATGGAATAAAAGTCTGCGTCGACTAATCTTCCATCATATAATTTCTTATATTTACATAGTCTACCATCATAATTAAAACCACATTTTTCAATAACTCTTTTTGATTGAAAGTTTCCTGCGTGATGGCCAACCTCAATAACCTCACAATCAGTTTTAGTAAAAATATAATTTATTACTAGCTTAACTGCCTCAGTCATATATCCATTATTCCAATATTTATCGCTTAGTGAGAAACCTAATTGCTTAACATATTTATATCTTCTTAAGGTATTTTCACTATAAATAGATATTGTTCCTATTAACTTATTCTCTTCCTTTAAGACTATCGCAAATACATCCTTTGAAAGTACATAACCAGATACTACTCTTTTTGCAATCTCAAGAGATGGAATTGGCTTCCAACCAGCATTGGGACCGACTCGATCTGATTTAGCATACTCATAAAAGTCTTCAGAATCTTTATACGACAAGTCTCTTATTAATATTCTTTCTCCTACTAAGCGCATAAAAAAAAGTCCTTTAGAATAAATATTCTAAGGACGAATAAACCGCGGTACCACCTTAGTTCAATATCTAATGATATTGCACTTAATTAATCTGTAACGTAGATAAACGAGTCGAGTCTACTATTATTTCTTTCAACCTGCTAGATAGCTACTTCAATTACTCTTATTTGAATATTTCCACCAAACATATTCTCTCTATAAAATAAATAAGTAATTTACTCCTCTATTTCATTGCATTTCAAGTGATATTTTAATATTAAACATATATAAAGTCAAATGATATTAAAAATTAATTTTAATAGGTACAAAATTTATATAATAATTACGTATTTTATCAAGTAATATTTTAAAATCTGTATCACTATAATCCTTAATATCCTTTTTATCATAATAATATTCTATAAATGTATTTAATGTATCATCAGGTGTACTACAGTTATCACATAAGGCACCGCCCTTTGATACTGAAAATGACACAACATTTTTATTATTACATATTACACATGATTTTAAATTTGGATTAACACCATAGGCATATAATATTTTAATTAAAAATATAGATAATACCTTATCTGGATTATTATCATTTAGGCTTAAAATGATCTTTTTAGAGAATTCATAAATTGATTTATGATTATTCTCATCTGGAATCTTTTTTAATATATCAAGAATTACCATTAATGCATTTATTTTAGATAAATCATTAACTAAATCAAATGGATTATTTATAGGATGATACTCTATTAGTGATTTATTCTTAGAATCAGTTGTAATTAAATCTAAGATTAAGCCAGGTGTTGATGCATTTAAATAAGCACCCTTAGGGTTTTTGCCACCAGGAATCTTAATTCCCATTTTTCCTAGACTTGTATAAAGATTTATGATCTTTGATGATTCCTTATAATCAACACTAGATAAAATAATTCCTTCTAATTTCATTAAAAACTATCCTTTGAATAGCCTAAATGAGCTAAATCATTAGGTCTATCCTTCCAATCCTTTTTAACCTTAACCCATAAATCAAGATGAACCTTGCTATTAAGTAGCTTCTTAATATCATTAATTGATTTTTCTTTTATTCTCTTAATCATTTCGCCATTATGACCAATGATTATTTTCTTTTGTGAATCTCTTTCAACATAAATAGTTGCATATACATCCTGGTAATCAGGATTTTCTTCATTTGTTTTAACTGAATCTACAACTACAGCGATTGAGTGAGGTATTTCTTCTTTTGTAAGAATTAAAATCTTTTCTCTAATTAATTCACTAATTAAGAATCTATTATCATGGTCTGATACCATATCATCAGGATAGAATTTAGGTCCAAATGGAATAATTGATTTTAATTCCTCCATAAGCTTATCTATATTCTTATCCTCTAATACTGAGACTGGGAAAATTCCCTTAAATGGATATAGATTCATATATTCAGCGATAGTTAAATCAATATCATTGAATTTCTTTAATTGATCTACCTTATTTATAACTAAATAAACTGGAGTTTTAGTCTTCTCTAAATTTTTTAGAATGATTTTATCTCCCTCAAGTGGAGTCTTAACAGGAGTTGTCATAAATATTATTGCATCAACACCTGAAGTTGAATCATATGATGCATTAACCATTCTACGA
>JAEEHU010000028.1 GCA_016280975.1 Acholeplasmatales bacterium
TAAATGATCACAGCCCATTTCCTTTATTCTTTTAATATCATCTTCTTTAATAAATGAATCAATATGTGATAGCTCTAAGCTTCCTTGAGATAGCCAACCACCTAGGTTGACTCCCTTCATATATCCATCTAATCTAATCATTTTCCACCTCAAAATAGTATTCTACTGTTTCATTATATAATTCAGATGCACGTAATATATCCTTTTTATCCTTTAAGAAAGGACTATTAATTGTATTAGGATGATACATACATTCTAAGCATATAGCATAATATGGCGTCATCTTCTTATCATTATTCATAATCTCATCACCTGTATAGTTACAAGTATAAATAACTACTACAGGATATGTAGTTTTTATCTTTAACGATCTTTTAGATTTACTATCGTGTAAAACTATTTTATATTCTTCCTTATTATCAAATATATAAGGGAAGTCATATCCATTAGTATTATCAATGATTTCCTTATCATTTAGATAATCACCAATTTTATGCATTTCTTTAAATGAATAAATAGTACCACAGCTCACTATTTCTTGTGGTATTAATTTTTCAATTCTTTCCATCTTAGATGCATCAATAAAAAGCTCTTGATCAAGTATATTATTTTTAGCATTTCCTGATAGATTAAAATATGAATGATTACTTAAATTAACTAAGGTATCTTCATTAGTCTTTCCTAAATAAGAAACAGTTAATTTATTAACATTTTTATATAATCTATAAATAACATTTAAATTTAAATCTCCAGGATAGCCTGATTCTAAATTAGGCGATAATCGCGAAAAATTAACTTCTATATATTCTTCTGTATCTATCTTTTTATAATCGAATTCCTTGTAGCTAACACCATCTAATCCACCATGAAGTCCATTTGGGTCCTCTGATTTAATAGTGTATTCTTTACCATTTAGAGTAAATTTAGAATTTGATATTCTACCACCTGTTCTACCGATAGTTTTACCTAAATAGCTTCTTTCAGTCACAAAGTCATCCTTACTTTTAGTAGTATATAAAATTGATTCTTGAAAACCATCTTTATCTACTGTTTTTATATCATATATAGAGGCACCTATATTTGATAAAATAACTTTAGTTTTAAACTTATTTTCTATTTCAATAAATGAAAGCATTATATACCCCCATTTTCAATTATTTTCTTATACTCGAAAAATGAATCCTTTTTGATTCTTTCACCTGTCTTATAATTCATATAAACAAGTCCAAATCTTTTTTTAAGTCCATAACTCCACTCGAAATTATCAAATAGACTCCAGTAAAAATAACCTAATACTGGTACTTCCTTAGAAACCTTATCAAGCTCTATTAAATACCTTTTAATATAGTCAGTTCTTTCTGGGTCATGAACCTTACCATCAAGCGAAATTACATCGTTATTACAAAAACCATTTTCACTAATAATTATTGGCTTCTTATATCTTTCATATAGATATTTAGGTCCATAATATAGTGTTTCTGGCACTACCTGAAGCCATTCAATATTACCCTCAGGGAAGCCAGGATAAAAATCTTCAAATTCAATATTATTATCCTTATTTAATCTAATATAATTACCTGAATAAAAGTTCTGATAAATATAATCAAGTGGTTGACTAATTAACTCTAGATCTTCCTTTGTAATTTCAGGATGAATTCCCTTAAATACCTCATAGTAATTCTTAGGATAATCACCTAAAAATACTGGATCACTATATATCGCAACCATATTAGGATAATAATAGTCATTTCTTAATTCAAAGAAATAATCATAGCATTTTTGATATAAAACCTTATCGCTTTTATCTACTGGAACTAAGGGTCTTGAGCAAGGAGCGAATCCTACTGTTGAGTTCTTTACATTTTTTCTTATTACTTTAACTGCCTTACCATGACATTTTAGTAAATTATGGATAGCATGAAGCATTTCCTTATCACTAAATTTAACGCCAGGTGCATGTGCGCAATCTCTATGTCCTAATTGCATTATTACTTGAGGTTCATTAATAGTAATATAATCACTAACTAAACCATCTAGGGCTTTTGTGACTACATCTGTATAATGCATAAAATAATCAGAGATACTATCATTTAAAAAGCCTCCTAAATCCTCAAGCCACTCGGGCATATCCCAGTGGTATAAGGTTACAAATGGTCGAATATTATAATTCTTTAATTCCTTACATAGATTAATATAATAATCTAATCCCTTTTGATTTGGATTATTATTATTATCTATAACTCGGCACCAGGCAATAGAAAATCTATAAGCCTTAACTCCAAGCTCAGAAAGTATTTTTACATCATCCTTATATTTGATATAGCTATCACATGCGATACTTCCATCAGTACCATCAGCTATATTCTTTTTATTTTTAGTAAAAGTATCCCATATAGATGGAACCTTTCCA
This sequence comes from Acholeplasmatales bacterium, assembly GCA_016280975.1. Taxonomy (GTDB): domain Bacteria; phylum Bacillota_I; class Bacilli_A; order Acholeplasmatales; family Anaeroplasmataceae; genus Anaeroplasma. The sequence continues at coordinate 2,411 of JAEEHU010000028.1, forward strand.
TCCTTATCTATTGAACCTTCAATTTGATATGATGCAGTTGAGCATCCAAAAATAAATTTAGAATCAAACATAGCAATTCCTCCTAAAAAAAAGACAATGGGATCCATTGTCTTATTACTCTTATCCTTTTACAGATCCAGATGTTAAATTCTTTAAAATGAATTTTGAGAATATTAAATATACTATTAATAGTGGAACTACTGCAAGTAACATTACCATGTAAACTCTACCCAAATCAAATGATGAAGTATTAGACTTATCATTCATTAATGCAAATATAATAGGCATTGTCTTATAATCATTACTTGAATTAGATAAAATCAATTGTGGAACGAAATAGTTATTCCAGCTCGCAACAAATGAGAAAATGAATTGTATAGCTAAAGCTGGTTTCATAATAGGTAGTACCATACGATGGAAAATTCTTATCTCTCCCGCACCATCGACACGTGCTGCCTCTACCATTTCCTTTGGTAATATTGATTCCATATATTGTTTCATATAGAAGAATACAATTGGTGATGCTATTGATGGGATAACAAGTGGTGTAAAGATTAAGAAATTCTTTAAATTTGTTATACCCATATCAAAGCACATTTTATATAAACCAATTGCACTTACTTGAGTAGGAACCATCATAACTAAAAGTATAAATACGAATGCAACTCTCTTTAGTTTAAAATCATACATATGAATACCATATGCAGTTAATGCACTAAAGTATGTACATAAAACGCCACTTAAAGCTGCAATAATAAAACTATTTAAGAAAGATCTAAGTACTGGATATGTACCAGATGTAGCACTAACCCAGTTATCACCAAATGAGGAACCAGGTAAGAAACTGAAACTTGTACTAATTTCACCAGAAGATCTAGTTGAGTTAATTATTAAAATATACAAAGAGAACAAACATAATAACGATAAAATACCTAATACAGTATAAGCAACAATTCGTCTAATAGTAATTAAAGCGACGGCTTTAGCACTTTTTTCATCATGGCCTGCGCCTCTTGTATCTAGTTTTCTTTCTTCAATACTATTCTCCACTTGCTTTCACCTTCTTATGTCTTTTTGGAAGTGAGTCTCTGTATGATACAAAGAATACAACAAGACTTAATAATGCAGTTATAACGAAGATAACAACGGAAATTGCTCCAGCTGTACCATAATCCTTATAACCAGTAAATGACTTATTTAAATACATCATTAATGTCATTGAGGATTCTCTAGATCCACCTTGACTCTTTGTAAATATCTGAGCGGCATCGAATAATTGTAGACCACCAATAAGTGATGTAATGAATACATAGACAAATATTGGTCTTAATAATGGCATTGTGATGTCTTTAAATGTCTTAAATGCGCCTGCGCCATCTACTACTGCCGCATCAAAGATTTCTTCATCGATACCCATAACACCACTCATTAAAAGCAATGTTGTATTACCAAACCACATCAAGAAATTCATTCCAGCTATAATCAATCTTGTCGACCACTCATCATTTACGAAACTAAATGGAGATTTGAACCAACCCCAGTCAACTAATAATTGATTAATAGGTCCATTAGTTGAGAATAAACTTAAGAATAATGATCCTACAGCTGTTGCCATGATTAAGTTAGGCATATACATTACTGTTTTAAAGAATCTTTGACCTTTTAACTTTAATCTTCTATCTGTAAACCATACAGCTAAAAGCAATGAAACAACTATTTGTGGAACAAAACATAGAATCCATAGGATAATAGTATTCCATAAATATTTAAAGAATTGCTTCCCTGTCAATATATTGGCATAGTTTTGCAATCCAACGAATGTTGGACCATCCATAATAGTCGAATCAAAAGCATTTCGATGATATTCGAAAAAGCTATAAAAAAATGTTTGAATTAATGGCCATAATGCAAAGAAAGCATATACAAGGAAGAAAGGAATTATAAAAATGTATCCCCATTTTGCATAATTAATCTTTTTTCTACTTGTAGATATATACTGTCTTTGTGCAACATCGCTAACCAAAATTAACACCTACTTTCTAACTAAAATAAGGCAGGCATTTCTTGCCTGCCTTAAATAATATCTATTATCCAAAAATAGGATAAGCTGTCTTTAGTTTTGTATAGAAGTTTTCATATCCTTCTGCTAATGAAATCTTACCTTGGAATACGTCTACCATTGCAGATTGTAAGTTTTCATTAATACCTTGATCCCAAGGAGTTGTCTTATCCATAACAATATTTTCAGCTGCTGCTGCGAATAGAGAAATATGGTTTTGACCACCTAAGAATTCACACTTTTCAGGACCAAATGTAGTTGATTGAGCTAATTGGTTCATAGCTGCTTTATTATTAGTATAGTCTAATGTACCTTCAGTAATTGACTTAGCAATTGTTTGATCACAAGTCATCTTCTTCATGATAGCTGCTACTGCTGATTTATTATCAGAACCATTAGCACATGCTAACCAAGTACCACCCCAGAAATATGAAGCTGGACCTTGACATACTCTATACTTACCAACTAGGTTTTCACCGTTTACATCAACTTCGCCCTTTTCCTTTAATGTGAAGTTGATACCCCAAGTTGAATAGAAGAATCCGAATGTAGTACCTGCCTTAGATTGTTCTGCAGACCAAGTATCATCCCATAAAGATGTACCCTTATTGTAACCCTTATTAGTATAATCTTTTGTTTGCTTAATCCACTTAACAATTTCAGTATCAATTGTTACTTTACCAGTAGCAACATCAACTAATGGTTGAGAAATATTATTTGAGTAAGCTCTATATGCATCATCATATCCAGATAACATATTATAGCCTTGTTCTTTCATTTGTGCTGCTACTTGATCAAACTTTGTCCAGTCACTAATCTTAGATTGAACATATTCTGGAGATGAGTTACCAGCTCCGAATACTGCTTCTGCAATATCAGTTCTATATGCGAATAGACCTGGAGTTGCTTGCCATGATAAAGCTTTTAATCTAGTACCTGACTTGGCAACATCTTTTGTATATTGATACATTTGTGCTGTATCAGCTGTTGTAATACCTAAATCAGCAACATCTACTGTGTTATTTGTATTAACATACTTTAATGCGTAGTCAGCTTCTAGTAAGAATAAGTCAACCTTGTTATCAGCTGAAGCTGTAGCTTGTGCAGCTAATGCATCATCAAGAGCTTGTTGATATAAACCACCTTGATTTGAAACAGTGTTGAACTTAACTTGTAAAGTACCAGTGCCACTTGGATTTGGCATTGTGAACTCTTCAAGAGTCTTAGTTTCAACTGCTCCTGGATAATAATTCTTGAATAATTTGATGAATTCGTCATTCCAAACTCTAATATTTACTACTGTACCAGTATCTGTTGTTGATGCAGTGTAATTTGGAGTTGTAGGTGCTTGCCAGTTTGTTGGTGCTGCGAACTCCTTCTTTTGGATTTCAATTACTTCATCTTTGTATGGAGCACCGTTACATGATGCAAGACCAAATACGCCTGCTCCAACTAGTGCTGCTAATGCAGCTGTTTTGAAAATTCTTTTTTTCATTTTTTCTCTTTTCTCCTTTTTCATTTGTTGTATATTTTAAATGGTCAACTACCATTGTTAACGAATTTTCTTTACGGTACTACCTTCTTGTAGACCGCCAATGACTAAGGTCCTATCTGGAATCGTAGTCTTTGGATTTTCGATTAGATCAACTAATTTCTTTGTTGCTCTAACACCAATCTCAGTTGAATTCTGAACATAAGTTGTAATGATAGGTCTAATCAACCTTGATAATTTAATTCCATCGTAACCAACTATACTTATATCATCTGGAATTCTTAGTCCATGTTTTTCTATCTCCGTTATTCCTCCTAAAAGGGAATAATCATCGGGATACATAATCACTGTTGGTTTATCTTCCAATGTCAATAATTCTCTTGTTGCTTCCCCACTTACTTTTGGTATGTGATACCTACCTTTCTTTACATATTCATCTTTCACTGATATGTTGCGTTCTTCACAAGTCTTATAAAAGCTTGCTACACGCTTTTGAGTTACTGAAGTATCTTCTCCTGTGATAAATGCGATTTTTTCGTGTCCCATATTAACTAAATAATTAACTATGTCTCTAACACCTTGAACATTATCTGATATAACAGATGCCACATTATTAAATTCATAATCAATTGTTACAGTTGGAATTTCACTTTCAACCAATCTAATTACTTCTGGGTCTCTAAAATCCACTGATGCAATAATAACTCCATCAACGTTTCGATACTTAGCATGTTCGTAAAATGTTAAGTAGTCACTTCCGAAATGGTGTGATATAAACGTTATATCGTAGCCATTCTTCTCTGCTTCATCTTTGATAGAATTTAAGATAGAAGAAAAATATTCGTGTTCTAATCCTGAGCTTGTTTCATCTACGAATAGAACTCCAATGTTATAGCTTCTTTTTGTTTTGAGTAATCGAGCTGACGCGTTAGGAACATACCCCATTTCCTTTGCTACACTACGGATGTACTCAGCCGTTTTCTGATTTAGATCGGACTCACCATGCAATGCTTTACTAACAGAGGCAATTGACAGTCCACATCGCTCGGCTATATCCTTAATCTTAACCATGTCACATCACCATTTTTTAATGCTTCTTAAACGTTTTCGTACTTTTATTATATGTAAACGTTTTTTTCTTGTCAATAGTTTTTTAGAAAAAAATTTATTTTTCCACTTGCAAATAAAATTTAAGAATTTTTTTATTAATTTGACTCTTTTTCTATTGATTTCGAAACAAATAATGTATATAATGACTAAAAAGGACTACTTAAACGTTTACGGAAAATTAAAAGGAGTTTATTATGAAATTTGGACATTTTGACGATAAAGAGTATGAATATGTAATAACAAATTATAATACTCCACTACCTTGGATTAATTATTATGGACAAGATGGCTTCTTCAGTTTAATGAGTAACACATGCGGTGGTTACATGTTTTATAAGGATGCTAAGCTAAGAAGAATTACAAGATTCAGATATAATAATGTTCCAAGAGATTATGGTGGTAGATATTATTATATAAATGATAATGGTACTATTTGGAATCCAGGATTTCTTCCACTTAAAACTAAACTAGATAGTTATAAATGTAGACATGGTCTTGGATATTCAATTTTTGAAAGTGAAAAGAACGATTTAAAATGTGAATTGTTATGTTTTGTTCCATTAAATGATTTATGTGAAATCAATCAATTAACATTAACTAATAATAGTAATAAGGTAAAGAATGTTACTTTACATGGTGTAATTGAATGGTGTTTATGGAACGCTGTAGATGATCAAACTAATTTCCAAAGAAACTGGAATATTGGTGAAGTTGAAATTGATGATAAGACTATTTATCATAAAACAGAGTATAGAGAAAGACGTAATCATTATGCTTTCTATCACACTAATATCAAACATGATGGATTCGATTCTGATTTAGACACTTTTATTGGTCTATATAATTCTTGGTGTGATCCTTCTGCTGTTTTAAATAAAACATCTTATAACTCAAAAGCATCAGGTTGGTCACCTATTGCATCTCATATGTTTAATTTAGAAATCAAACCAGGTGAATCTAAAACTATTATCTTCCAAACAGGATATGTTGAAAATGAGGATGATAAGAAGTTTGAAAAGCTTCACGTTATAAATAAAGAAAAAGCATACCTTCTTCAAGAGAAATATGCTACTAAAGAACAAGTATTAAAAGCATTTAACGATTTAAAGAATAAGTGGGTTACACTTCTTTCCACTTTAAATGTTAAGTCAGATAACGAAAAATTTGACCGTATGGTTAATATTTGGAATCAATATCAATGTATGGTTACATTTAATATGTCTAGATCTGCATCATATTATGAAAGTGGTACAGGTAGAGGTATGGGATTTAGAGATAGCTGCCAAGACTTACTAGGCTTCTTACATCTAATTCCAGAAAAATCTAGAGAGCGTATTAAGGATATTGCTTCTATTCAATTTGAAGATGGTTCTACTTATCACCAATATCAACCACTTACTAAACGTGGTAATGCAGATATCGGTGGTGGATTTAATGATGACCCATTATGGTTAATCGCTGCAGTAAGCCAATATATTAAGGAAACTGGAGATTATACAATACTTGATGATCCTACTCCTTTCAATAATAAGGAAGGTTCAGAAAAGCCTCTTATTGATCACTTAAGAGCATCATTAAATTATATTATTACTCATAAAGGTCCACATGGACTTCCACTTATTGGTAGAGCTGACTGGAACGACTGTTTAAATTTAAACTGTTTCTCTAAAACTCCAGGTGAATCATTCCAAACTGCTTCTAACTTTGAATCAGGTAAGGCTGAATCAGTATTTATCGCAGGTATGTTTGTTCTATATGGAAAGGAATTCGCAACAATTCTTAAGAATATAGGTAAGAATGATGAAGCTACAAAGATTTTAAAAGAAGTTAAATCTGTTGAAGATGCTACTATTAAATATGGTTGGGATGGCGAATGGTTCGTAAGAGCTTATGATGCATTTGAGCACAAGGTTGGTAGCCATGAATGCGAAGATGGTCAAATATTCGTTGAACCACAAGGCTTCTGTACTATGGCAAGAATCGGTGAGGATTTAGGCTATGGTAAAAAGGCACTTGACTCAGTAGAAAAGATTCTAACTAATGATTATGGTGTAGAAATCCTTCATCCTTGCTATAAGGAATACCACATTGAACTTGGTGAAGTATCATCATATCCAATGGGATATAAGGAAAATGGTTCTGTATTCTGTCATAATAACCCATGGATTGTTATAGCAAATACAGTAATTGGAAATAATGAAAGAGCATTCGATGTATATAGAAGAAATTGTCCTGCATACTTAGAGGAAGTTTCTGAGATACATAAGACTGAACCATTTGTTTATTCTCAAACTATCGCAGGTAGAGATGCTAAGAACTATGGTGAGGCTAAGAACAGCTGGTTAACTGGTACTGCTTCTTGGACAATGTATGCCGCAAGCCAAGCAATATTAGGTATTAAGCCAGATTATGATGGATTAATGATAGATCCACATCTTCCAAAGGAGATTAAGAACGCAAAGGTTACTAGAATCTTCAGAGGAGTTAAATACAATATCAATATTACTAACACTGCTTCAGGTAAATATCTGATGACTATAAATAATAAGTCAATCGAGGGAAAAGTCATACCATTCGATAAGAATCAATCTGAAGTCAATGTAGATATATCTTTATAATTTCTTCTTTCTTTTTTGAAATAGGTCCCGAAAGGGGCCTATTTCTCTTTTTACAGGAGAAAATATAATTAAAGACAAAAAGAAAATGCTTGGCTCATGCCAAGCATTATTTCTAATTGTTATTTAATATTATTTATCAGTTTCTGGTTCAGCTTCTGCTTCAGCAGGAGTTTCTTCAGCTTTTGGTTCTTCCTCTTGAGGTGCAGCTTCTGCTTCTTTAACCTCTACTACAGGCTTTGCTTCAACCTTTTCTTCAACTACTTCATCAGCTGGTGCTTCAGCATTAGAATCATCCTTTACTGACTTTTGTAGTTTTCTAGGTTCAGTACCAACTAAGATAATATCAGTATCCTCATCCTTGATTAATGAATCATCTAAATCTAAGTTAACTGTAACCATTTCACCAGGATTAAAGCCATTATCTACAACGAAGAATTGATTTCCGTTATAATCAACCTTAGCATACTTGAAATCACCATAATCTAATACTTCAAGTACTTTAGCCTTGAAATGAACTGGACCATCATTATCTGTATTGAATAATACTGATAATTTAGTCTTTAGTAGTTTTTTACCCTTTGTATTGAACATCTTTTGTGCAACATCAAATGGAACATCAAAGATATCCTCATTACTTACAAATTGTAATTGAGTCTTATTTGGTAATTGTGCTGTCACAGGAAGCTTAGCAAGTAGATTAATTCTATCTACTGTGAAATCAGCGCCTATAATCTTCATAGCAGCAATATTAACACCAAAGTTAATCTTACCTGATAATTCAACATCAAGCGGAGTCTTAATGAATACTATACCCTTACCACTCTTGATCCAATAAAGATTTTGTGTATCAACAACATCCTTTTGAACAACTTCACCAACAAATTTACCACCAAGCTCAACTGCTTCAGTTGGTACAGTAACTGTACATATTCCATCATGAACTTGTGACTTAATTGCTTCTGGAAGTGGCAACTTAGTACCAAATGCAGATAATACGCCACCCTCAATAGTTGCTTCAGTTGAGAATACTTCAGGAATTCTTTGAATTACTGATTCTTCTGTTTCAATATCGAATAGATGTACTCTTGTTAAATCGATGGCAACCTTAACGGTATCTCCAACTTTAACATCAAAATTAGAAAGCATCTTAATTCTTACTTCTGTTGAATTATCAGTAATATCATCACTTTCTCTATTTGCTAAATCAGCATATACGATAGTTTCAGAACCTAATGCTTCAACAACTGTAACCTTTGCCTCTAAGATATCTAACTTTTCAGTATCCATCTTTTCATCATATAAGAAAATATTTTCTGGTCTAATACCAACACATAGCTTTTTTCCAGAAGCTATCATTTGATCTTTAATCTTTGGTAGGAATTCAGGTAATAATCTAATTTTACCAAATCCTAAGTCTAAATAAATATTATCTCCATCTACATCATAAACTGCATCATAGAAATTCATTTGTGGAGTTCCGATGAATCCAGCAACGAATTTATTTGCAGGGTAGCTATAAATATTCTTTGGAGTATCGATTTGTTGAACAAATCCGTTTTTCATAACTACAATTCTAGTACCCATTGTCATGGCCTCAACTTGGTCATGTGTTACGTAGATAAATGTTGTTTGTAATCTATGATGTAGTTTAGTAATTTCACTTCTCATTGATGCACGAAGTTTAGCGTCTAGATTTGATAATGGTTCATCTAGTAAGAATACTTTAGGATTTCTAACGATTGCACGTCCTAGGGCAACTCTTTGACGTTGACCTCCTGATAAAGCCTTTGGCTTTCTGTCTAAATATTCAGTGATATTTAAGCTTTCAGCTGCGGCTCTAACACGCTTATCAATTTCATCCTTTGGTACCTTAGAGATTTTTAAGCTATATGCAATGTTATCATATACAGTCATATGTGGGTATAATGCATAACTTTGGAATACCATTGCAATATCTCTATCCTTTGGTGAATATTTGTTAACAACAACATCACCAATTGAAAGTTCACCTGCAGTGATTTCTTCTAATCCTGCGATCATTCTTAATGTAGTTGACTTACCACATCCAGAAGGACCAACGAAAACGATGAACTCTTTGTCGGCAATATCCATACAGAAATCATTTACTGCCTTAAATCCATTATCATAAACTTTGTAAATGTGCTTCAAACTCAAACTTGCCATAATTGTCCTCCAAGTTAAAATTTGCCTCTATCGATACTATTCTATCATTAAAATTTACATTTGTAAACGATTTCCTTAAACGTTTTCGATTTTAATTGAAAAACATAATACATATTATGAAATTTGTAAGCAAAATAAAAGCCCCTTATTCAAGGGGCGAATAATTATTCTTACTTATTTAATACTAATTTAGATATTTCTTCTTCAAACTTTTCAGGCTTCATGCTAGGCTTAAATCTATTAACAACTTTACCTTCTCTATCAATTAAGAACTTTGTAAAATTCCACTTAATTTTACCAGGGAATCCTGATTCTTTACTAGTTAAATACTTATATACATCATTTGCATCCTTACCATTTACCTTTGACTTAGTAAATCTTTCAAATGTTGTATTATATTTTAATGTACAGAAGCCATCAATCTTCTCATCAGATCCTGGTGCTTGGAATAAAAAGCTATTACAAGGGAAATCTAGGATTTCAAATCCTTCATTCTTATATTTATCATACATTTCTTGTAATCCCTTATATTGTGGAGTAAAGCCACAGCCTGTTGCGGTATTAACAACTAACAATACCTTACCTCTATATTTATTGAAATCTACTTCTTCGCCTTTATTATTTGTCATCTTAAAATCATAAATATTCATAATTTTTATCTCCTTTAATTTTATACAATTTAATTTTATGCTATCAAATCTATAAAATCAAGTATTTTTTATAAAAATATAACAAAAAAATACTGAGGCCATTTCAATATGGCTTCAGTATTTTACATTGTTGTTTTATTCTTTCCTGATTCCTTACTCCTATATAATTTAGAATCGGCAAGATCTATCCATTTTTCAATTGTTATATCAGAATCATATTTTTCTATTCCGACACTGATTGTAATATTAATAGTTTGATTTTCAAATTCAAATTTATTATTTGCAATTAGATTTCTTATTTTTTCTAAAAGCTCATAGGCTGTATTTATATCACCATATATTTTTGTGATGATTATAAATTCCTCGCCACCATATCTTGAAACAAAGCTTTCGTTACAATTTGTTTTAATGATATTAGCGATTTCCTTTAATATATAATCTCCACATACATGGCCATATGTATCATTTACCTTTTTAAAATCATCAATATCAAATATTGAAAGTGCATAATCAGTTTTATTCTCTATTGAATCTAGATAATTAAATAAATCATATCTATTTGATATTTTAGTTAATTGATCTACTCTTGATTCATTCTTTATCTTATTTTCTAGTGTCATTGCATACTTAGTAAATATTAATAAATAGAAAATAATAAATTCAAATACTACAACTAAGTTTATGCCAAATAAAACTGATACAGCCCAAACAGGAAAACCACTATAATAAACAGGTCCAAATGTACAATATATTTGAAGTCCTATACAAATTAAAAGTGACGTTATAGTCCATTTTACTGCACCGCTAATTTTCCTTTCCTTAAATGAAAAATAAACTGTAAAAAATGATACTATACTTAAACCTACTATATTTAAATAGAATCCTGTCGAAAATCCAGATAATATTGTTATCGCACTAGCATATATAATAAACTCATTTCCACACGCAAGAGCATAAAGATAATACTTTTTATATTTTAATATTAGTAAGTATAAAATATATACTACTACACTTCCTATACTTATATATGCCAAAATATTCGCGCCTACTACAAAAAATATAGGTATACATATTAATCTTATAAGTGCATATGCTAAGTCAGTCATATAGCATGTTTTTACGATTACATTATTTTGGGTTTTCTTTTCTTCTATACTTTGCATATACACCATCCTTTCATTTAATAATAAATAATTTTAAGCTTGTTCTTGTGCAGATTCAGCCTCTAAATCGCTATCTAATCTAGCGTTTAATCCATGTGTCCATGTAGGTGCGCCTTTACATATAGAAATATATGCTCTTTCGAAACCTTTTAAATCATTAGATAGCATTTCTAGATATTCTAAAATATGATCTCCTTCTATTCCACCAGCACAATCAACCACTTGTTGTTCAATAACACTGCTCTTTTCAAAGCATGTTAATACGTAATAAGAATCCTCATGAGCTGTGTTTTGGCTTCCTGTTATATTTGCATTATCGTTAAGTGTAACAATTGTATAAGGAGCAGTTATAGCTTGATTTCCATAGCTTATATTAATATCTATGTTAAATAAATCAATTCTAGCTTGACCCTGCTCTAAGAAAGTTAGATTTCCAAAGTATCTTACTGTTTGACTTGATTCTGGCGCTGATGTTGAAGCACCTGGAGTGGATTCATTATTACCACTACATGAAGCAAGGCAAAAAACTGATAAAAAAAGTAAACCAATTGCTTTAAATTTCATATTTCTTTCTCCTTTTAGTTTTTAAATAGATTTAATAGTTGTTGTTATTATACTACAAATTAACTAAAAAATAAAGATATGTAGCCAATATTCTATTATGCTGCCCAGTTTGCTATGGCATCTTCTATACTTGATTTTCCTTGCGCAACCTTACTTCCTGCGTTTCTGATTTTTTGATCTGCAGTATCATTTAATCCTAAATTAGATGCGTAAATTGGATAAGCATTTGAAAATGAGCTATATATATTATCGAATGACAAATCCTTTGTTGGAGTTAATAATCTTTTTATTTTAGCCATATTTCCTAATTCTTCATTACTAATTAAGAATCTCATAAATTCATTGGCCATATTCACATTTTCACTATTCTTATTTACAGAAAAGCATAAATTGACACTATTATAGAATACTCCACCATTATCAAGCATTGGTACTGGTCTAAAGCTATATTTAAAAGGATTTACAGAAAATTGTTCATATTTTCGCTCTCCTTTTTTAGTTGCAGATACAGTTTGACCTTTTGATAGCATCATAGGAACATCACCTTGGAAGAATCTTTTAACTGTTTCCTCATAGTCATCTTTAATTGCTTTGCAATTATCTAAATTAATAAATCCTTTACCCATAAAATCAGAAACTAAATTTAAAGAATCTCTTAAATATTCTCCTGCGCTACTATTTAAATTATTAAGTTCAGTAATCGCAGTCTTATTATCCTTTATTTTATAACAAACATGTGGGAAATACATAGGATACATAATCATTGATGTGTGACCCATCATTACATTTTGATATCCCTTATCCTTAAATGATTGGCACGCAGTTATTAATTCATTATAGGAATTAGGAATGCTAATATTTTCTTTAGTAAATAAATCCTCATTTACCATCATTCCATATGTAGTTGCGTATATTGGAACCATTGGCATTTCTTCACCTTTTTTATATACTAATCCTTCTCTTATAATTGATAGATTAATACCATCAACCTTTAATAAATCCTCAGTACATGAGAATAATTCACTATATTTTGTATCTTCTATCCACCATGGATAAGTAAAGAAAATATCTGGAGCGTTTTCGCTACTTAAGGCGGTCATAATAACATCATTATAATCATCTAAACGAGTATAATTAATTTCTGCGTTTGGATAGTATTCATTAAATCTAACAATTTCAGCCTCGAGTGCCTCAAAGTTAGAATAATGTCCTACAACATTAACCTGATATTCCTTCGTAGTATCATATCTTGGTTTAAATTCATTATTACTACTTGCACATGAGAATAATCCAAACCCCAATAAAGAAGTCATTAAAACAGTGGCTAATTTTTTCATTTCTTATCCTCCTTTATTCTTCTAATTTCCTTTAATACAATATTTAAATCAATAGGCTTTGATATATGAGAATTCATACCTGCAGATATGCATTCATTGATATTTTCAGAAAATGCATCAGCGGTCATCGCGATAATAGGTATATTCTTAACTTCACTATCTAATTCTCTTATATTTTTAGTAACCTCAAGTCCATTCATTTTTGGCATTTGAATATCCATAAATATTAAATTATATTGATCACACGCTGAATTCTTAATTATATTTAAGCATTCCAATCCATCTACTGCTCTATATGTATTAATCTTATACATATTTAGCATTTCATTAATGATTTCATAATTAATATCATTATCCTCAGCTATTAATATATTCATTCCCTCTAAATCAGAATAATCATCAGCCTTATAGTTGATTTCCTTATTAATATTTAAAATATCATTTATTTTCTTATAAAGAGTTGATTTAAATAATGGCTTTGATATAAATCCATTAGTTTTTATATCAATATCTGATAAATCATAAATAGATGTTATTATGATTGGAATATTACACTCTTTTTTAAGTTTTCCTAGTAATTCTATTCCAGACTTATCATTAAGCTTTAAATCAAATAAGATAATATCAGCTTTATTATCTGATAAATTCTCTCTATTTGATGTAATTGCATTTCCACCAAGTGATTCAATGATTGACTTCGCAGTTTCAAGTGACTTTTCATCATCATCAATTACATATACATTAATATCATTAAGCTTCATATCAACTGATTCACTAGAATCCTTCTTTATATCAAGTGTGATTGTGAATTTAGTACCCTTATCAATTTCACTTTCACATTCAATTTTACCATTCATTAGGTCAACCATCTTTTTAGTTATAGCAAGACCCAAGCCTGTACCTTCAATTCTATTTATTCTACTATCAGTTTCACGAACAAATGGATCATACATCTTAGCCATAAATTCTTGAGTCATTCCAATTCCTGTATCACTTACAATATATGTTAGAGTGACATATTCACTATCCTTATTCTCTTCAATTAAATCTATAGTAATTGAACCTTTATTTTCTGTATATTTAATCGCATTAGATAGTATATTTATAAATATTTGATTTAGTCTTAATTTATCTGCGTATAAATATTCTTGTGCAATATTTTTAACATTAAAGCTAAAATCAATTTCCTTTTCTTTAATAATAGAATGAGATATATTAACTAAATTTTCTATCATTTCAACTAAAGAAAATGATATTGGATTTAAGCTTATCTTTCCACTTTCTACCTTTGATATATCTAAGATGTCATTTATTAATGTAAGTAAGTGATCACTTGCAAGTGCGATTTTTCTATTATAATCCCTGACTAAATTTGTATCATTTATATTCTTTTCAGTCAGGGTAGTTAATCCTACTATCGCATTCATAGGTGTTCTTATATCATGTGACATAGTAGATAAAAACTTAGTCTTAGCTCTATTAGCCTCATCTGCCTCTTTAGATAAAATCTTTAATTTAATATAGAAATGATTCATATATATTAAATCAACTATAAATAAGGCAAGTAAACCAATTGAAATAATACCTACTAGCATCCAGTTATCATTATTTACAAGTAGGTGTGACATATCTATATAGCTTAGTAATACCCAACCACCTACTGTTCCAATTGGAGTATGGGCAATCACACATGTTTTACCAAATGAATTTTTCATTCCAAATGTGCCACTATTACCAATTATAGTTTCTCTTAAGGCATCTATTTCCTTTTCATTTTTAGAATTATATGATTTATAGAATTCAAAGAAATTAGAATTCTTATAGGCTGTATCACGAATAATATAATTACCCTCTTTATCAATTAAGCACAAGTTAATATTTTCGGCACCCTCTTGGGTTGTAGCCCACTTATCCTTAATAATTGAAACTGGAATTACTCTTAATAAATAGGCATCCTTTAATGTGCCTGATTCATTAACCTTAACACTTCTTAAAAACGCCATAGACTGTACTGCGTTAATAGGATTTGTATAAGCTCTTGATACATTAATTGAATCAGAGGATTCTGATATCCAGTCTTTGCTATCAAATATACCTATTTGACTATAAGAAACTGTAAAATTAGAAGAATCTCTAACTGATGCGTTTGAGGATAAACCTGTTAAAGTATCCTTATAAATAATATGGGCAGACGCACTAGGTGATTTTTTAGATGTAACTATAAAATCTAGTGACTCATCTATAGATAATGACTTGGAATTAATATAATTTGCCCAGTTATCACATATATCTTGTTCACTTTTTAGATAGTTCTCTGTCATATTATTCATTCTAATCGCAGTGCTTTCAAATGTTTTGACTTCCTTTTCATATACCTTAGCATGATCAATATTAACGTATATGATAACGGATACGACAATTAATAGCATTATTAAAATGTTAACAATTCCAATCCATATCTTTTTCATAATTTCACCAATAATTATTCGTTAATTATTTTAATTAACTCATTTCTTTTTTCTAATAATTTATCAATATAAGATTTATAATTTATATCACTTTTATTTCTTAAATATTCTGTTAATTCAAATACTATTTCATAAATTGGTGTAATTGATAGATTTCCAAATACACCTTTTAATGAATGTGCTATCTTAAATGCTTCTTCATAATTCTTATTTTCTATTTCTTCTTTTAGCTTCAAAAATGATTCATCTTCTATAGCTTTAGTAATTAATCTAAAATAGAAATCTTCCTTATTTAAGCATCTATCTAAGCCTTCCCTAGTATTTACTCCAAATTCATTTAGCTTTTCTATAGAAATCATAATTTATTCCTTCTATCTATAATAAATTTTTCAAATTCAATATCAGGTATTGGCTTAGAAAAATAATAGCCCTGAATAATATCAACACCTAAAGTCTTGAGTGAATCAACCTGTTCTTTAGTTTCAACACCCTCAGCGATAGTTGGAACATTTAAATACTTAGCTATATCGATTATAAATTCTACTATCTTAGTATCGTTTTTCTTATAAGCATTTCTTACAAAGACCATATCAAGCTTTAATACATCGATAGGAAGCTCTGATATCATATTAAGTGATGAATAACCAGTTCCAAAATCATCCATTTCAATCTTAAAGCCTAAGCCTCTTAATTCATTAACAATTTCAATCATTTGATCAGAATCACTTGTATAAGCTGATTCTGTTATTTCAAGATAGATATCCTTTGTAGTTAAATTATTTGAATTAATAATATCCATTAAAGTATTAATGAAATCAGGCTCATACATATCAATTCTTGATACATTAACTGATACAGGAACAAAGAAACCTAAATTATCTTTCCATTCCTTTAGCTTCTTTCCAACCTCACACCATACAAATTTATCAAGTCTCTGAATTAATCCATTTTCCTCAAAAAGTGGAATAAAGTCTCCAGGTGAGATAAAGCCTAAGCTAGGATGGAACCATCTAACTAACGCCTCCGCACTAGATAGGTATGGAGTATTATCCTCAATATTGAATTTAGGCTGATAAAATACCTTAAATTCATTGTTTCTTAGAGCACTTTCAAAGTCGTGAACTAGCTGTTCTTCATATAGCTCCTTTTCACGCATCTTCTCATTATAATATTCTATATTTTTATTAATAGATGTTTTTATTCTATCTGATGCGAGCTTTGCCCTATCAAATCTTATTGATATATCAGTATTCTTATCAACATTTTCATATATACCAATACGATAAATTATACTTGAATCTTCCTTTTTTAACTCATCAAGTATAAATGAATAGTTATCCTGATGATTACAATAAATCATGAATGTATCCTTTTCCTTACGACATACTATTCCATTTATTTTTTTGACTATTTCTTTTAGGATATCTGCCGTAGCTTTTAATACCTTATCGCCATAAGACATTCCAAATCTATCATTAATTATATGGAAATGTCTAATATCAATAACTAAGGCATCCATATTAGTATCCTTATAATATGTATCAAGTATAGATGCATATTGGTAGAAATATTCCTTATTATAAAGTCTAGTTAAAATATCTCTTTCTGTATAATTAATAATCCTTCTATCCTCATATAGCATAATTGTTCTTTTGATTCTTGCCTTAATTACTGTTTCTCTTGGATATGGCTTTGGGATGAAGTCTGCGGCTTCTAAAGATAGACTAGTTTCTTCTGACATAGAATCAGATGTTATTACAATAATTGGAATATTAGATAATTTATTATCATCCTTAACTTTCTTTAATAAATCTAGTCCAGAAAGTCCTGGCATTATTAAATCAAGCAAAATTAAAGAAAGCTTATCACTATTATCCTTCATTAATTCATAAGCCTTATTACCATCTTCTGCGTATATTATGTCATAGTCGCTCATTAAAATATTTCCTAATATTTCACGATTAACATATTCATCTTCCGCAATTAAAATTAGTCTTTTTTTACTACCAAAAATAAAATTGTGTTCGTTCATTATAACACCTCTATTTTTACTATTTAATTATTTAAATTGTTTTTTAATATTATTATTTATTTTAACATATTTTAAGAAAACAATAAATAGAAAAAAGCACCTTTATCAAACGATAAAAGTGCTATTTATTATTTATATTTCTTTTGATTCTTATTCCCAGTTTTTTCATATCTATCTTCTCTCATCATTTTGATATCTGCCTTGGGAATATATCTTAATTTATTTTCATTATATTTTTTAGTATTATTCTTTTTATTTTCTTTTACTAAATTCTCTAAATATTCTAATTCATCATCAAGCTTTAGTACTGCGATTGTTTCAACGTGTGGGATCATATAATTGAAGGTGATTTTGGTTAAGCAATAACATACAAAAATCAACAAAGCGTAACATTCTTCATTCATATAGTCACAAGAACATATATATAGTTATATTAGGAATATATCATATTAATTTTCACATTAATCGTAATAAAAATTATAGTAATCATTCATTTCGCTTAGATATTCAGCCTCATATTCAGCTTGCTCAGAAAGAGCAATATTAATGTATTCTTCTATTTCTTCACAAGCAGCTGAGCATTCTTCGATAAAAGCATGACATTGTTCACATAAAATACAAAAACTATTAATATTTATTCTTTCATATTTTAATTTTTCTCCACCTTTATATATCGGGAACCTAAACTTCATTGAATATCTATCTAAAGAATTCAGTATATTTATTTGAGATATGAAGTCATCAACTTGAGTAATAGGCCACTTATTTTCACTTGATAAAAATGTCATAATAGATTTAGCATCTCTTATTATACTCTTAGCAAATTCATGTCCCCTATAATATACTCTTTTTAAATTTGTTGAAGAATTAGTTTTATCAACTTCTTTTCTAAAAGCGTCAGTTCTGTGAAAAAGAAAATCCTTTAATGAAATCTCTACTAGATGTCTATAAACAAATAACATTGGAAAAACAACATTTTTATTATCTTTAGTATAACAATAATTTAGATATCTACCAATAGTTTCATATCCTTCAATTTGTTTAAATCCTGGATAATCCTCTTGCATTTCCCAAATCATACAATAGCCATAACCATGTGGTGCTTCTACTAAATATTCGTTATTTTTTACATTTCTTTCACTTTTAATTTTTTCAACAACTTTAGCATCTAATACCATATTTCCACTATATTCATTTTCTAAATATGAATAATATAAACCAAATATTTGATACATTGAAAAAACATCCAAAAACTTATTTTTATAGTCACTTAAAAACTCATTATCAAACGGATATCTAAATAGATCTCCAGATACATCCTTTTTGTCTACATTTTTACAAAACTCCAACAGATAATCCCATTCTACATTATCTTTATATTTAGTTGGATTAATTAAAATAGCCAAATCATATATTGAATGCTTATAATTACAAAAATGCTCAAATGCCTTATTTCCTAATTGTTTTACTAAAAGTGCTTTAATCAGCAATTCGAAAGAATGTCTTAGCATAAAAAGAGCTGGAAACGAACAGCAGTCTATTATTATGTTATTTCTTCTTTTTCCAAATATCATTTCAAACGTTAATTCACTCGCTTCAAAATATTGGACAGATAAAGTATGTATCATTTCATAAATTTTCTCATTTTCATTCCATGATAATAATTCATTTTCATTCTCAAATGCATCCAAATCCAAAACAATTTTACCGTCATAACGTTCATTATTTAATATATTACAAAAAGCATCGAACTCATCTAATCGCTCCACTATATTATCCCTCTTACACTTTTCTTAAAAATTGTTTTCAAAGCAAATTCATTATACATTATTTTCATCTAACAAAAAAGTCTAATTTTAGTGAAATTAGACTTTTTAATTTATGCTTCCGTTTATTCATTTTCTACTGCTGTTTGGACTGTAATAGAATTTATAATTTATTTCTTATGAAAAAAGCATTCTTAAAAAATTCATGATAAATAATTAAATGTCAAAATAGTAAGCCTACAAAAACTATATTACAACTAAATCAATATTTTCGTTAAATTTTTCTATTCCTTCCAACACTTTTTTGTTAGATTCAATAATTCGTTCTTCGACTATTTCGCGATTATCAACTACTATTTTTTTTAAAGAATGTGGGAATTTAAAAGACAAAGAAATTGTATAAAATTCGAGCCTAAACTCTGAATGATTAGTATATCCACCAGTAAATACTGTTCGAGAATCATGTTTTTCATCGTAAATTATTGAATCTATTGTTTTGTTATTATAGAGTCCAAATAATTCAGAACTAAATTCAATACTCAAGATATCATCTATTTCTAATTCTTCTATGTTTGGACAATCACATACATATTTTTTTTCAATATTATTTGTTGGAATAAATAAAATTTTTCTTAAATTAAACATATTTTTTATTGAAATTTTAACCGAACTTGGTATAACTAATTCTTTAATATTAATATTACCTGATAACAACCTATCAGAAATTTCAATCTTATATCCATCAATGTATTCTTCACACAACTCAAATATTTCTATTTTTTCATCAACAAGTCCATACAAAATTGCTGTATCATTTAATATATAATATTTATAATTATCACGAGTCCTTTCTTCTAGTTTTATCAAAAATTTATTTTGTGGTGTGTATGTTGGAACTTCTCTAACAATTCTATTGTCGTTAAGTTGAATTATTTCAACATATCTATATTCACTACAATCTTCTAAAAACTTATTTACATCGTTAATTGATGTTGAACTTATTTTTTTTAATTTACATGGTAAATAACTACTAAATCCATATTGATTATACATTTTTCTATGATATTTTCCATCAATACCATAAATAGTTCCGTCATCATCTAATACAGAACCTACTTTTTCTTCATAGCGCGGAGAAAAAGAAAAAATACTTTCAATCGGATTCATAGGGTAATGTATTGGCAGCTCTAATTCTTCCGCATTTAGGCAATCTAAAATACAACAGGAACTACATCCTATATGTATTTTCACTTTTTTTAAGCTGTTGCAATTATAAATTGCATATCTTTCTAAATATCCATAAGCATCTATTTCTTCTATTTCAGCATTCCTTAATGCATAAGGAAGAATTGTTCCAACTTTAATTTCATCTATTTTTTCAGGTATTACTACTTTCTTAAGCATAGGATTAATACTAATTACGATTGCTTTTTTTCCTTCATTTTTAAATTTAGATTGTAGAATTATATAATTAAAAACATTATTATATGAATAATAATCCATTTCAATTCTCCTTTTATTTTTCAATTATCGTTTCATAATAACATAATTATATATCATTTATTCCAAACAAAAAAGGTCTAATTATGCGAAATTAAACCTTTTAATTTATGCCTTGATTCATTCATTTTCTACACAATATAATTATTTATTAATGCTTTTTCTTTTTATTATTCCTAAATCCTTCGGCCTCATATCTATCTTCTCTCATCATTTCGATATCTGCCTTGGGAATATATCTTAATTTATTTTCATTATATTTTTTAGTATTATTCTTTTTATTTTCTTTTACTAAATTCTCTAAATATTCTAATTCATCATCAAGCTTTAGTACTGCGATTGTTTCTAAATGAAGAGTTCTTGGGAACATA
>JAEEHU010000162.1 GCA_016280975.1 Acholeplasmatales bacterium
TAATATTATTATTGTTAATACCTTCTCACTATCAGGTGTAGTTGTACTTCCAATAATATCAATAATATTTTTTGTAATAAATGGAGTTGATGCCGAAACTAGGGCACTTAATATACAGAATAAAACAGTAACTAGGAATAACTTCTTTTCCTTCTTTATTCTTGGAATAGTAAGCTTTAATAATGTAGACTTTTTAATATTCTTCTTATCCATTACAATTCCACCTCCATTTTCTGAGAGATGAATTGCTCGTAGTACCAGCCTTGATTCTTAATTAAATCCTCGTGTGTACCAGATTCTACTATTTTTCCATCATCTAAAACTATTATTTTATTTGCATGCTTAACTGCTGATAATCTATGACAAACAATAATATTAGTTTTATCTGCTCTATAAGTTTTAAGTGTATTAATAATATTAGCCTCAGTTTTACCATCAACTGCTGATAGTGAATCATCAAGTACTAATACATCAGAATTATTAAGTAGGGCACGTGCTATACCTAATCTCTGCTTTTGTCCACCAGATAGGGTTACACCATATTCACCAACTATAGTATCTAATCCATCAGAAAGTGATGATAAATCCTTCTTGAAGTCTGCAAGCTCAATAGCCTTATCAACCATTTCTCTTGTTGGATTCTTATCACCTAAGGATACATTATCATATACACTTCTTGAGAATAATACATGTTCTTGAGGTACATATGATACGTGCTTTCTAATTTCCTTTTTATCATATTCCTCAATAGGTGTACCATTTATAAATATTGTATTATCATCAATTGGAAGCTGACGCGCAAGCTGGCGTGATAATGTTGATTTACCAGCACCAGTTTTACCAACTATACCAACTGTTTCACCCTTTTTAATTGTTAAATTAATACTATGAAGAACATAATAATTATCCTGCGGATACTTAAATGAGAAATTTCTAAATTCAATTTCTTCAATCTTATCTAATGATAGATTATTCTTATCAATAACACTTGATTTAGAATTATAAACCTCATTTAATCTATCAGCTGAAATTAGTGATTGATAGAATTTAGTGATTAGATCACCAATCATTGTTAAAGGCTTTTGGAATAAGCCTAAATACATTGAGAATTTAACTAAATCAGAAGCACCATTAGTAAGATTACCAGAAAAATAAAAGTAAGCACCAAGTGCGAAACAGATAAATGTAGATAAGCCTACTATTAATGTAAATAATGGTTCAAATATTACATTAACCTTTAGGTTATTGTATTCAGCGACATAAGTTCTTTCAGAATATAATAAATTCTTTTTTAAGCTGTCCTCTTCTTTTGAGTAGGCTCTAATAGTTCTAACATTAGTAATGCTTTCAAGTACTGCATTACCCATCATAGATGATTCTTCTCTTACTTGCTTCCAGTTTCTCATAACCTTACCCTTAAATAGGATATTAAATACGATTATTAAAGAAAGTGGAATAAATGTAGATACTGCAAGTATTGGATTAATTAATACCATCATTACAAAGGCACCAATTACATTAAATGCCTCAACAATAATATTTATTACTCTATTACCAACACTAAATTTAACAGTGTTAATATCACCAATAGCTCTTACAAGTAAATCACCTGATTGGAATCTTTCAAAGAATGATGCATCCTCTGCCATGATGCTATCAATATATCTTCTATGTAGTGCATAATATGCCTTAGTTGTTAGGAAATTCATGCATGTTCTTCTAAGTAGCGCATTTCCGTAAATTGCAAAGCACACTATTAAAAATGGTATTAATGTTTCATAAATTAAGAAATCAAATGTAACGGTACCTACAGTAATTCTATCTGTTAATCTACCTACAATAAATGTTGGAAGTAGATTTAAAGCTGTACCTAAAATACCAAAGAAAAAAACAAGGACATAACGATACCAATTTTTCTTGATAAACCATGTCATACTCTTAAAAAATTTAAACATAGTACCGCCTTCCTTTCACTTAAATTATATTCTTAAATTTATAAAATTAAAGGAAAAATTAACACAAATTCATAGATAGTTAACAAAAAAAATTAAAGTTGTTTAAATAGAAAAAAAGGATATGGTTTCCCATATCCTAATTAATTTATTAGATGTCTAATAATTCTACTCTCTTATCGTAGATAGCAATTACTTGTTCCTTATCTAGGTTAAGTTCCTTCTTTGCCTTTGCGATAGCGTCATTTAAATTACCTACTAATGGTTGAATACCCCAAACGATAGATAATGTTCTTGCGTCATCAGCATTGTCAACAGCGAAGAATACATCAGATGCTGGACGATATTGAGAAATAGCTAATGCTAAATCAACATTTCCTTCAGCAACGATTGCTGGAATTTCGAATGTTGCAGATAAAGTTGCAGCAGCTAAGCCTAAAGCGTCAGCCTCTGTCTTATTTTCCTTACCATATACTACATTGTCAATCATAACTTCATGATCAATATAGTCTTCTGCTCTTTGGTCAATTCTAGTCATGTATGAAACAGCTTCGAATGGATAATCACCTTGAGCTGATTCACCTGAAAGCATTGTTGCAGATGTACCATCAAGTACTGCGTTATGAACGTCAGATACTTCAGCACGTGTAGGACGTGGATTTTGTTGCATTGAGTCTAACATTTGAGTTGCAGTAACAACGATCTTACCTTGAGATTGAGCAAGATAAATCATATCCTTTTGGATTTCTGGTAAATCCCAAGAATCAACGTCAACACCTAAGTCACCACGAGCAACCATTACACCGTCAGATAACTTGATAATTTCTTCCATATT
This sequence comes from Acholeplasmatales bacterium, assembly GCA_016280975.1. Classification (GTDB taxonomy): domain Bacteria; phylum Bacillota_I; class Bacilli_A; order Acholeplasmatales; family Anaeroplasmataceae; genus Anaeroplasma. The sequence continues at coordinate 2,788 of JAEEHU010000162.1, forward strand.
TGAAACACCTTCTTGGTTTTCAATCTTAGAAATTACCTTAATATGAGTGTTACCCTTAGCAGCAAGGATATCACGAATTTGCTTAATATCATCAGCACGACGTACGAATGATGCGAAGATGAAATCTAATCCTTGATCGCATGCGAATTCCATATCTGCCTTATCCTTTGGTGAAATGTATGGCATATTTAAAATAACGCCAGGAACATTACAGTTTCTCTTATTCTTTAACTTACGATCATTTTGTGCTTCACAAACTAATTCGCGAGTCTTAGCATCCTTTTCCTTAACAACTAATGTTAAGTTACCATCTTCAATTAAGATCTTTCCGCCAACAGAAATATCATCATATAAACCAGCATAAGAAATTGCAACCTTATCCTTGTTTCCTAAGAATGAATAATCCATTGTAATACGGATAATATCACCAGTATGTAACATTACAGGCTCATCGTTTACTAAGTAACCAGTTCTGATTTCTGGACCCTTAGTATCAAGTGCCATACCTGTAAACCAACCTTTTTCAGCATTTAAAGCTTTAACATTCTTAATACGGAATCCTTGCTCTTCATAGTCACCATGAGAGAAATTCATACGCATTACGTTCATACCTGCAGTACCAATTAACTTCTCTAAGCAATCCTTTTGTTCACTAGCAGGACCAATTGTACAAACAACCTTTGTCTTTTTCATTTTAATCTTTCCCCTTTTTTTATGATATCTTTTGTACCAACTTATTAAGCTCCACATTTGGCGAATTCACCATTTTTAACGCTTCTTCAATAGGAGTATAGTGAAGCTCATTTTTTATAACTCCTACAGCAACTCCAGTAATGCCTTCATGTAGAAGGTCAACAGAATACTTACCTAATCTAGCAGCAAGTAAACGATCTTCTGGTGTTGGAGTACCACCTCTTTGAATATATCCTAAAACAGTAGCTCTACATTCATATCCTGAATAAGCTTCTACTTCTTTAGCAAGAGAATATACATCTGTGATGTTTTCAGAAATAACGATGATTGCATGTCTTCTACCATTTAATCTATCGTTTTTAAGGCTTTCAAGTAGTTTTTCCTTATCTAAGCCTGTTTCATTTGTAATGATGTATTCAGCACCACAACAGATTCCTGAATATAGTGCTAGGTCTGGACAGTTACGTCCCATTACTTCAATAATAGAACATCTTTGATGAGATGATGATGTATCTCTTAATTTATCTATGGCATCACATGCAGTATTTAACGCTGTTGAAAAACCAATAGTATAATCTGTAGATGCAATATCATTATCAATTGTACCTGGAATACCTATAGTTTTAATACCAGCCTCATGTAATCTTAAGGCACCTGTATAAGTACCATCGCCACCAATACATATTAATGCTTCAATGTCATGCTTTTCAAGCTGTTTAATTGCAAGACCTCTCACTTGTTCATACTTAAATTCAGGTAATCTTGCAGTACCTAAAATAGTGCCGCCTGAATTAAGAATTTCAGAAACATCTTTTCTAGAAAACTCTTGAATTTTTCCTTCAACCAAGCCACGATATCCATCACTAATACCGAACACTTGATCTCCTGATGCAATTCCAGTACGGACAACAGCTCTTATAGCAGCATTCATACCTGGAGCATCGCCACCAGAGGTTAGAACACCTATCCTCACTATCATCAACTCCTAGTTTAAAAACTAATCCATTACATATTATAACACAAAAATATATGGCTTCAAGAAAAAAATGTGAGCCAAATTAATGGCTCACATAGGCATTAGATTTTTTACTTTATTCCTTTTTCTAAAGCAAGTGTTCTTGTTGTTAAATCACATACCTCAGATGGTCCAAAATATTGAATAGCACCTGGGAATGTATAGCAAGTTTCAACTGCCCATTTATCTCTATTTTTAGCAAAATACTTAAATGGTGCACCATCAAGCTCAACTAGAGCCTTTCTGATAACTGGCTTATCTTCTCCATGTCTTCTTTCAATATTCATCATCTTAGTAATAGGCATACCACCTGCAACCCATTCCTCAGCTGGCTTTGATAGATTAGATATCTTAGATAAGTAACCATTGAAGCCATATTGAATAAGCATAAATGCATTATATCCTAAAGAATAACAATAATCTGAATCGAAATTAGATGGGAATGCACATCTTCCTTCATATCCGAAGAAATGATGAAGTGCACTATATTTACCCTTATATTCTCCCTTCTTCTTTCTTTCTGCTAAGATATTTCCAACAAGTGCTGAGAATAGCTTTTCAGATTCAATTAATGATACTTGAACGTTACCATGTGGATCACGCTCTAGGAATAATTGTTGTTGAATAGTTTGAGGTAAAATCTTGAATACATTCATTGAATCCTTAGATAAACCTCTTTCAATATAAGCATACTTATCATTCCATGATTTTAATCCATTGAATTCTTTTGCCTTTTCTCCTGCTAATAGTTCATTAATTTCAGCAATTAATCTAGAGAATTCAGGTACGAATTCAACTACACCTTCAGGAATGATTGCAACACCGAAGTTCATACCATTTTCTGCTCTTTTGCAAACTGAATCTGCAATTGTATTAGCAATTTGAGAAAGTGACATCTTCTTAGCTGCAACCTCTTCTGAGATTAAGCAGATATTTGGTTGAGTCTCTAAAGCACATTCAAGAGCAACGTGAGATGCACTTCTTCCCATAACCTTAATGAAATGCCAATATTTCTTAGCTGAATTACAGTCTCTTTCAATATTACCGATTAGTTCACTATATGTTTTAGTTGCAGTATCGAAACCAAATGAGCATTCAATATCCTCATTCTTTAAATCTCCATCGATTGTCTTTGGACAACCAATTACAGAAACACCTGTATTATGTGCTTGGAAATATTCAGCTAGTACTGCAGCGTTTGTATTAGAGTCATCTCCACCTATAATTACTATAGCTGTAATACCATGCTTCTTACAAACCTCAGCAGCTACCTTAAATTGTTCTTCTGTTTCAAGCTTTGTTCTTCCTGAACCAATAATATCAAATCCACCAGTATTTCTATATAAATTAATAGTTTCATCATCTAGTATTTGATATTTATCCTCAACAAGTCCAGAAGGACCTCCCTTAAATCCATATAATACATTATCCTTATTTGTTGCCTTTAACGCATCATATAAACCACAAATAACATTGTGTCCACCAGGTGCTTGACCTCCTGATAGGATTACACCTACAACTTGCTTCTTGTCAAGTGCATTATTCTTTCCTTTTTCAAATGTTATTTCCTTCTTACCATAAGTATTAGGGAATAATGCTTTAATCTTTTCTTGGTCAGCAACTGAATTAGTTGCTTCTCCTTCCTTAACACAAATTTCCTTAATACCATTTCTTAGCATACCAGGTAATTTTGGCTTATAAGCATATCTTGCCTTTTGAAGTGGTGAAAATTCCATTCTATCTCTCTCCTTTTTTTAAAACGATTTATTCTACTAATTATTATATCAAACAAGCCATTAATATACAATAAACTATTTAGTTAACAATTGTTATGAAAATGTTTTTTTATATAAAAAAATAAGACAAGCACTAAGCTTGCCTATTAATTATTTATTAAATGATTTAACATCAAATAATTCAAAGTCCTTTTCCTTTAATCCATCAAATGTAACATTCTTAATATTTACAGTATCAACATATGAGAATATTAAGCCCTTACCCTTCATAGGATCTAGGAAATCCATCATCGCAGGAACTCCCTCTTTTGGATTTTCTGCATAGTGGAAGGATACATTTTCGATATCAATTTTCTTAATTGGTTGTTCTGGAAGACCATAGAATGTTCCAGCAGCAACATTAACATTTTCACAATCAATATCTTTGAATTTAAAATCACCTAAATATGGAGTATTATCATCTACAGGTAATTTCTCCTTTGAATATACATATTCTGTATGACCATCAGGGTCACAGAAATAGAACATATTTATTACAAGAGGAGTTAAAACATCAGTCATCTTGATATTTTCGAATGTAATGCCATCAATAATAGCATCCTTTCCTCTACCTCTTCTTGTTTTAATTCTTAAACCTCTATCTGTTTGGTTAAATAAACATCTAGATACAGTGATATCCTTAATACCACCACTCATTTCACTACCAAGTACTATCGCACCATGACCGAAGTTCATAGAACAGTTTCTAATATTGAACTTCTCACTTGGCTTCTTATACTTTCTTCCTGTATAAATCTTTCCTGATTTAATTGCAATACAGTCATCACCTACAGAGAAATAAACACCAATAATATCAACGCCTGAGCATGATTCTGGGTCACATCCATCTGTATTAGGTGAATTCTTTGGATTTTCTAATACTAAATCAATGAATTTTAATCCAGTAGAGAAATATGGATGTAGGTTCCATGATGGAGTATTTGTTACCTTAACACCTTGCAGAGTTATATTACTACAATGATTTAAGAATACACCTCTTGGACGCCAAGCAATACGCTTCTTTCTAACATCAACCCACCAGTCAGCATTTTGTGCATTACCATCAATAATACCACGACCAATAATGTTAACATTAGATACATTAATACCAGTAATAATACTTGCGAAGCAAGAAAGTGGGTTTCCTTCCCATGAGCCTAAATTATATTCATCAGTCTCATCAGATGTATAAGTTTCACCAGGTAAGATTGGATAGTGAGTTCTATCAGTATCTCCTACTAATCTCGCACCATCTTCAAGCTCAATAGTTATATTACTCTTTAAGAAAAGTGGACCTGTGTAATAATCACCCTTTGGTATATATACACGTCCATTATCAGGACATGCTAAAATTGTAGCTTGAAGTGCATTAGTATCAAGTGTTTTACCATCACCCTTTGCACCAAATCTTTTTACATCAAGTGATACATATTCATATTTAGTTTTAATTGTTTTTGTAAATGTATTTTTATTTTCAACTAGCTTAAATTCATATTCCTCATCAGGATCTAAATTGAAAATAGAAACAACATTCTTATCACCCTTATATTCTAATTTGTCATTAACAAATAGCTCATAAGGTGTAGTTTTTACTATATCATTATTTTCAAGTTCGATTGTTACACTTCTTGATGTAACTACAATTTCATTAAATTTCATATTAATTCTCCTTTACAGGGGTTGCCTCTTTGATAATAGGCGTAGGATTTTTCATTTGTTTCTTGTACTTTAATCTTAAATGAAGTAATACACATAAATCCTTTATTATAACTACTACTCCATCTACAACTATAAAAAATAATCCAAATGAGAATGGTTCCAAACCAAAATTAGATGTTCCAAATAAGTTGATTATCCATCCGTTATAACCAAACCATATAACTATGAAATAAATCACAATCATAAGTACAAACATATATAATAAATGAACAATGAAGGCTAAGAATCCTTTAAGATTAATAGCATAAAATATATATGTATTGTTTAGTCTATTGTGTAGTAAGAATACTACTTGCTTCACGGCATAATTAAATAAAAGCGCAAGAGCAAGAGAAACTAGTACAACAGTAATTAGGTTTGTTCCAATTATTCCGGCAGGCGTAGTATCATCCAATTTCGAATAATCTATACCAATATCCAAACCACCTATTGTAACAAAGAAAACAGCAGCCGCAGCTGCCCAATATTTGAGAAAAATTATAACAACCCAAGATGGTATTTTAGAAAGCCAATCCGACTTATAAACACCATTTTCAAAGTCAATTTCATCTTTTTCTGTTTTCTTTTTTTTCATTATCTATCTACCTTTTCGTAAGTTCTATCATAGTTAATAAATGCAAGTACACAACCTGCCATAACTGATAGCATAGAAATAATTACTGAAATAATTGATATAATAAAGTTTACGTCAAGTTCGAAACCGCCTTCAGGAGATAATGCACCAGAAGTACATCCATTAATATATACGAATACTGATACTAAATATAATACACCAGCAATTACTATAACCGAAGATGTAATTGTAAGTCTAATAACAGAACCTAAATTTTTCTTTGATGATAAAGCAGCCGAACCAAAAATATTTAATATACCAAATAGCATTAATACAAATAGAACAATTGAAGTAAAATCAAAACCAAATACATAATGATTATTACCTGGCATATCAAATGAAATTACTTTAACAACTTGAGAGTGAAATATTAGGAAAAAACCTAAAAATACACCTGGAACAGCTGTTAAAAGAGCAGCCAATTTACAATTGTTATACTTAAAACTTTCAATAAAGTTTAACCAAACATTTTTTACGAAAAGTCCGAATGATTTTAGAGCTTTTAAAAACTTGTTTTCCTTTTGAGGAACTTCTTCATAACGATTTTGATCATCCATTCTATCGTTCCTCCTTATCTAATTCTCTTTGTAGTTTCAATATCAAAGAAATGAACACACTTCATATCAAAACATAACTTTAATTCTTTTTCATCAACAGTAGTTCTTTCATATACCTTTGAAATTAATGCATCATCACCAAGATTACCGTAAATTAAGTTATAAGCTCCTAAGAATTCTGTATATTCAACTTGAATAGTGAATTGAGAATCCTTATTTTCAGCTAAATGAGCATCATCCTTGTAGATATATTCTGCACGACAAGCCATTGTAACTTGCTTACCTAAATAATTTCCAATAATTTCTTGTTGATGTGGAGTTAACTTGAACTTTTGTTGAGTTGACTCGTGAATGAAATATTCACCATTTTCATCAATTGATCCTTGGAAGAAATTCATTGGAGGTGTTCCTATAAAACCAGCAACGAATAAATTTTCAGGATTGTCAAACATTTCCTTTGGTGTAGCAATTTGTTGAACATAACCATCCTTCATAACTACAATTCTAGTAGCTAGAGTTAATGCCTCAATTTGGTCATGTGTTACATAAATAAATGTAGCATTTAATCTTTCATGTAATTGCATTAATTCCTTACGCATTGTACCACGTAATTTAGCATCTAGGTTAGAAAGTGGTTCGTCTAGTAAGAATACTACTGGGTCACGA
>JAEEHU010000163.1 GCA_016280975.1 Acholeplasmatales bacterium
CCATTTGTTTTTGTAATTGTTTGCGATGCAACACTTGATCCACCTTGAGAATCAAATGTTACTTTTGCAGAAGCATCAATATCTCCACTTACAGTTCCATATGTGGTGTTATTTGTACTATATGTTAATGTGTAATTTGCATATTTTGCTTGATAAGTTAAATCTTTTGAAGGCATTACAAAATTATATTCTTTTTTGTCAGATACTAGTGTATTTCCATCATACCAACCTAAGAATGTATAACCACCCTTTTTACCAGTAATTAATGAAATACTATCCCCTTTACTACAGTATGTTGTATCTGGTTTTTTATTGTTAACTATAACATCTAATGTACCATAACTTGTATTATCGACACTAACATTTAATTTATATAAATATTCTAGTTCAAATGAAGTATCTCTATTTGTTTCAGAATGTTCTACCTCAAAATAATATGTGTATCCACTTACTAATGACACATTAACTTTTTCGCCAGAATTCAAATTATATGAAGTAGTTGATGAATTATTTGAATGCATTTTTACGATAATACTATTATTATTGTTGTTTATAATTGAATAATCTCTTGTTGATGTACAATAGAATCTATAGAAAAGATTATGTGAATTTTTAAAATATACTCCAGAATATATTCCATCAGAATTTATTTGCTTTGAATCAGTTTCTGAATAATTTCCACTTCCTTTTATCAAGTAAGCTGTAGAATTTAAGCCTTTTACTCCAATATAGTATTTGCCAACTGATAATTTTAATTCTTGATAATAATTTGATAAAGTTCCTGATTTTTCTAAAATAAATTCTTTTGATTCTTCATTATATAGATATAAAACAAAATTATCGTTGTTTGAATCATTATACAAATAGTAAGTATCAGGATTTGTTATTGTGACATTATAGAATGTGTAATAATTTGCATTATGGCTTAAAGGACTATCATCAGCATCTATTTTTTCTCCTAGTTCAATAAATAAATCATGATTAGTGTTTTCAGTTGTTTTACTAATTAAACATAATTCATAAGTGATACCACTTACTAAATATGCACTCATTATATTATTATTGTTACTTAGATCTGGTTGTGAATATTTTGCTGTATAAATATTGTTTGTAGAAATAGTATAACCATTCATTTTGAAATAGTAATTTCCTGAAACTTGTGGAGTAAATTTAACGTAATATGTTTTACTCTTTTCAACATTAACATTATTTAACATATTTGCTTCAATTGGATATTCTGCATTTTGACCATATTCATATATAACATTACAGTTTAAATAGTTTGTCTGATTATTCATATCAAGTGAAGCATTATATGATGATGTAATTTCAATTGTATATTTTGAACCATTACTTTTAAAATAAACTACATTTGATTTGCTTTCTGTTGAAACTGCATTTCCTTCTGAATCATAAATATTCACTTGAACATTTTTATCAAAATTTAGTGTATAATACTTATTGCTTTCACCAGTAAATGCAAAATAATTCTTAAAACCTGTTTTACTTGTTAATGTTAAATTAAAACTACCAGTTTTAATCATAGGCATATAATTTTTAGATTGACCAACAATTTGTATAGAGTTTACTTCTGTTCCACGAGAAATAAGATTATTAACATTTTTTTCTTTTGTATTTATGTAATAATTTGTATTTGATGGTGCTGTTACTTTTATAAAAGCACTGCTATTTTCATTTAATAGATTTTTGTTTCCTAATGATACATCATTTTTTGTAATACCTTGGCGTTTTCCATCATGCAATAGTGCTGTTTCAAAAGTATGGTAATTTATGCTTTCTTTTTCAGATAATAAAAGCATTGCCTTATATGTTTTAGTTTCTTCAATTTTTTCGCTTAATACATAATAAAGATTATTACATACTTTTTTTATATTATCTCCCAAATATTCTGATGTTTTATTGTTTGTATTTATTCTATAATATTCAGTTATATTTTCATTAATCTTACTGCCGATTCCGTATCCATCAACAAAGTCACAGATAAATTCTTTATATCTAAAATCTGCAACAATATTTCCATCATAATCTATAGCACCATACAATCCATCTATACATCCTATAAAAATTTTACTATCAGGATCTAGTTCAGGATTAATTGCACTTAAGTATACTTTTTCGTTCATGTTATTATCATAAACTATTTTAGTTTCTTCATTATAATAATGTTTATCATCAAGTTTTAAATATTTTACTGGAGCAGTTGAAGTTACATCTTTCAACACATTATAAGTAGAATCTATGATTCCGCTTTTTTTCGTTGGTTGCAAAACGTTATTGATTATTTCTTGATATTGAATTAAACCATATTTTATTGTTCCATCAGTATCTTTATATTCTTCTATCGAATTAATGTAATAATTAATTTTTATCTCTTCAGTTTTTCCAGTAAGCCAATCTACTCGATATGAAAAAAAATCATATTTCTTTTTTGTATCTTCATCAAAAAATTTATAGTTTGATGAATCTTCTGGAAGTTCAATTTTTCTTTGGTAAATACAGTAATGATCTAAAAAAATTAATGAATCATCTTCAACATCAGATGGAATTACAAATGAAACGACACTTGAGTCATTTCCTGCATTAGTTTTAAATAATGTATAATATTTATCTTTTTTACTTAAATAATAATTTTTGTATCCATATGGTGTTAAATCTATTTTTTGTATATCTGTATATTTGTTACCAATGATAAAATTATTCTCGACATCTATATTTTTATCTGGGATATTTGAGACAATGCTAATTGAATAATTATTATTATATTGATATATATATTCTCTTTCAGTTTCACCATTAAATTTTATAACCAAGTACATTTCTGTACTGATTAATTCTACTGTATTAGGATCGGCATTGTTAACATAACTATATGTTACTTGGTCAAGTGTTGAGGAAGTATATTGTTGATTATTTATGGTTGTAGTATATGAATAACTATTATCTATTTTTTCCTCGGTTACTTGATACAAAAGATTTCCAAATGAGTCATATACGTAACGCTCATGTAAATAAGTAATTGTCAAAATAAAACCAACATTATCAACTTGAACGTTATAATCTAAGTAATATTCAGAAAACATTGGTTTAACAATATATGCCATGTGAGTAATTGAATAAAAACCTATATTTCCAGTTTGATTTTTTATAACAAGTAATCCAGCTGAATAGTAGGCATCATTAACTATTTTATCTTTATCAAAAGGTAGATAAGATGATTTATTAAATTTAACAAAACTTGGATCATCGTTTTCTACATTTTCTTCATCGATATTTTTTTCAATGTATTTCCCATAATTTTTATTTTCAATAGAAAAATTACATGAACTTAAAATAGTTGCGCCAATTGATAATATCAATATTGTACTAATATACTTTTTTCTCATTTTCGTATCCTCCATATAAAATAAAATTCATACTACTCAAGTTGTACTAAACACATAGTAGTCATCGTAAAACAATGTTAATTTATAAATGTAAATAAAAAATTTAATTGAATTTTGTTTATTAATAACATTTTTTATTTGCATTTTTCATTGGATGTTTCTATTATTATAGCATTATTTTACTTCATGAACAATTTCAATTTATAATTTAAATTTATTAATAGTGTAAATTTACTCAATAAAAAAAGACTAGATTAAATCTAGTCTTTTGCTTTATTACTTACGTAAACCAAGCTTTTGAATTAATTCTTCGTATCCCTTAGGATCGTTCTTCTTTAAATAATTCATAAGGCTCTTTCTATGACCAATTTTGCACATTAAACCACGCTTAGAATGGAAGTCATGAATATGTACATTGAAGTGTTCATTTAATTCGTTGATTTCAGCTGTTAAAAGTGCGATTTGTACTTCTACTGAACCAGTATCAGTTGCGCTCTTACCATACTTCTTAACGATTTCAGCCTTTTGTTCTTTTGTTAAAGCCATTTTTGTATCCTCCTATTAATTATAAATTCACGATTAGGCATAGATAAAGGTCTAGGAATTCCTTATATCCAAGCTTAACGCACAAAGATATTATACACTAATATTTACTTATTTCAAGAAAAATATTTATAATATTTCTATTTTATTTTGTTAAATACATATCACCAGCAAGCTCTAGACACTTTGCCTTATCATATCTTAGCTGATGCTCTAATTCTTCAACTGATTTAAACATCTTTTCTTCTCTTATATATTCAATAAATTGAACATATATTACATGGTCATATATATCCTCATCTAATCCAAAGATATGTACTTCCATCTTTAAATCATTTTGATATCCAAATGTAGGATTATGACCTATATTACACATGCCTAAATAAGGTACGCCATCTACTATAGCATTTACAAAGTAAACACCTGATTTTGGTAGAAGGAAGTTCTTATAATCTACATTCGCTGTAGGATATCCTATAGTTCTTCCGTTTTGGCTTCCAAATATTACCTTACCTCTAATTGTAAAAGGTCTACCTAGTAATCTTTTAGCCTCAAATACATTACCATCACTTAATAATTCTCTAATATAAGTAGATGATACTCTTACATCATCAAATGTATATTTTTTTACTTCGTAAAATTCAAATTCATTTTCTAAATCCTTGATTGTACCTTCTGCCTTTTTAGCGAATGTAAAATCATATCCACAAACACAAGCCTTAATATTCATAAACTTCATAGCTCTTATGAATTCTTCTTTACTCATGTTCATAACATGCTCATCAAATTCAACTACAATTAAATAATCTAGTCCCATTTGAGATACTATTTCTGTTTTTATTTCAAGTGGAGTAATTAAAGGATAATTAGTAATCTTTTTTAAGAATACACTAGGGTGAGGATAGAATGTTAATAAAGCACTCTTATAGCCCTTTAGCTTACTTACTCTTTTGCATTCCTCTACTAATTTTTGATGACCTAAATGAACTCCATCAAAATTTCCTATAGCTGCGCATATTGGTTCTGCGATTGGAAAAAAGTTTGATTCCTTAACAAATAAGGATTTCATATTATCACCAGCTTATTTAAAAATTAAAATTGGTTTATATTTTTGTGGGGATACTTCCTCATATATTGCCATTATATCACAATTAATTCTAACGTAAAAGATGCCTCTAGTAGTCGTATTTCTTTCATCAAGCTCAACACCATTTAGAACTAATTTTTTCATATAGCTATCTAAATCTACAACTGGTAGCTTTAAAAAATCAAAGATAGAAATTAGACTATTTTCTGTTATATCATCTAAGTCTATAGCATCCTCAATTTTAAAGTCACCTGACTTAGTTCTTTTTAGCTCATGAAGTATTGCACATCCTCCTAAAGATGCACCTAAGTCTCTGGCAAGGCTTCTTACATAATAGCCTTTAGATACATTTATTTTAATATCAATTTCCTTATGGCTATTATAATCCATTAAATCAGATATAATTTCATAATTAAATAGCTTAACCTCTCTAGGCTTAATATCAATTTCCTTATTTTCTAAGTCATATTGATATAGCTTTTTACCATTTACCTTTATAGCTGATATAATTGGTGGAATTTGCTCAGCTCTTTCTAATTCCTTATCTAGAGCCCTCTTAATAGAATCTATACTTACATCCATTTTAATATCAGTTGTTAATTCTGATTCCATATCTAATGATTTAGAATCATATCCAAAGATAATACGTGCAATATATTCCTTATCATGCTCATTAAATAGCTTCAAAAGCTTAGTAGCATTTCCAACTGCTACAAGCATTACACCTGTTGCGTTAGGATCAAGTGTACCATTATGGCCGACCTTTTTAGTATTTAATTTCTTTTTAATGACATTACATACAGTTTGAGATGTAATACCCTTTGGTTTATTTACAATTAAAAAGCCATCCATTATTTATCATCCTTTGAATATATTACAAATACTGAGCCTTCAATAACCTCAATTATTGAATCCTCATTTCCTTCATTTGAAAGGCATAGAGGATCAAATCTATTAAGCTTATAATTATCTAAATTATATTTAAAGTTCTTAAGTGTAATAATAGAGTCCTCAATTCCAAATATAGATGTAAATTTATAATTTGGATTATTCTTATATACTCCCTTTTTACACTTAATAATCAATGAATTTTCATCCATAATTTTGATATTATCATAATTTATAAGTGAAAGTAGGTTTGAATAAAAATGCTCTATTCTTTTACCATAAATTCCACCTAAAATAGTAATATCATAATCCTTATAATCCTTAATTACCTGATAGGTATCAGATAAATCCTTAACAGGATTTAATTTAACTATTTTTTTAGAATATTTTTTTATTAATTCGAATTCAGCCTCATTTACTGAATCGAAATCTCCATAGGCAATATCCATTTTTATATTATTTGAGGCTAAATTATATGCACCTCTATCAATCCCTATAATTAGGTCGTAATCATTATTAAAATTATTTAAATTACAATTATATAAAACTAATAATGCCTTCATAATATCCCTACTTTAAATAAACTATAGTAACACCATTTAAGCCTTCACCCTCGCCACCATAGCGATACTTTTTAATAAATGAAGCCTTCTTTAAATATTCCCATACCTTTTTTCTAACTGCCCCAGTTCCAAAGCCATGGATTATTGTTAATTCATCTAAATTACCAAGTAATGCTTGGTCAAAGAATTGATCCAATAAATAATCTACCTCTTCAACTCTTTTACCTCTTAAATCAAGTGAAAATTCAGCGTGTGATGCAGGATTTACACCTGATAATCTAGTTTCACGCTTTTTCTTTTCTACAGGCTTTGCCGATAAAACTAACTCATTTTTCTTAAAATCCATTTGGAATTGGCCTAAATTGATAATATATTTACCCTTTTTAATATCAACGATTGTTCCATATTTTTCATATGGCTTAATAAATACGAAATCACCAACATTAAAATCACTTTCGATGATTTCCTCATTGTCATCCTTTATATCAAGATTACGAGCCTTAGTCTTTAATGCTATTAGCTCATGCTCCTTAAATGATTCAGATGACATATTTTTAATTTCACTAATTAGCTTATTTGATTCATTCTTAGCTTCTTCAATTATAGTTTTAGCCTTATCCTTAGCTTCCTTTATAATCTTATCTGTCTTCTTAACTAAATCAAATTTTTCCTTTTTTAATTCTTCAACATTCTTTTCAGCTTCCTTAAGCTTAGCTTCAAGTAATGCTTCCTTACTATTAAGCTCATTCATCTTATCCTCAAGATTTCCCATAAGCTCAACAGATTCAGTTTTATTATAATCAAGCTCAGCTTTAGCAACATCTATAATATCTGATTTTAAGCCTAATTTTGAGGCGATTAATAGCGCATTTGATTTACCTGGAATACCAAGTAATAATTTGTATGTAGGCATCAATGTTTCAGTATTAAATTCAACTGATGCGTTACAAATATCCTCTTCCTTATAGGCATAGGATTTTAATTCTGAATAGTGAGTAGTTGAAATTACCTTAGCTCCACTATTCTTTAAATACATAATAATTGATATTGCAAGGCTACTACCTTCCTTAGGGTCAGTACCTGAGCCTAATTCATCTAGTAATATTAATGAATTTGAATTCGCAACATCTATGATATTTATAATTCTTTTCATATGAGATGAGAATGTAGATAGAGATTGCGCTATTGATTGCTCATCACCTATATCAGCTAAAATATTATCGAAGTATCCGAATGTAGATTGCTCATGAACTGGCACCATTAAGCCATAATATGCCATTAAATGAAGGATTCCTACTGTTTTTAAGGCAACAGTCTTACCACCAGTATTTGGGCCTGTAATAACTATTACATTAAATTTAATACCTAAATTAATATCAATAGGAACACATATATTCTTATCAATTAATGGATGCTTAGCGCTTTTTAAATTAAATGATCTTAAATCCTCTATTTTTGCTGGATTATAATCATTTTCTTTACCCATCTTAGCTTTCGCAAATATTAAATCTAAATTAACTAAAATATTAAAATTATTAATTAATGTGTCATATTCACTACCAACAAGAAGTGATAAATTCTTAAGAATTACTTCAATTTCATGCTTTTCCTTATTCTTAAAATTCTCGATTGATGTTGAGATTGCTAAAACCTCTTCTGGTTCAATATAGCATGTTGTATTACTTGATGAAATATCGCGGATGATTCCTTTAAATGTATTTTTATATTCAATCTTAACAGGAATACATAATCTCATATTTCTTTCAACGATTAAAGGCTCTTGAATCATTGAAGATTTTTGTTGTAATATTTCTTGTAGTTTACTTCTTAATCTATTATCAAGTGATTTTAAGCTACGTCTTATTGTAAATAATTCCTTAGATGCATTATCTAAAATCGCTCCATCATTTGATATTGCAAGTGTGATACTTGATTTTAAGGATTTAGGAATATCAATATTCTTAATGATATTAGTTAATTTCTCTAAATTAATCTTTTCTACTTCTAAATTCTTAAAATATGTAAGTATATTTTTAGATGTATCTAGGAATTTTACAACATTAATTAATTCTATGGCTGATAATATTCCACCTTGGCTTGAAAGCTTAAGTGATTCCTTTACTCCTTCAATTGAATCTAGGGGTAGATTTGAATATTTAATAATTGCATCAAATGCTTCCTTTGTTATATCCTGATTATATTTTGCCTCATCATAATTTTTTGGAAGTATTTTTTCATCAATTATAGCCTTTGAATAAGATGTAATTGTATATTTTTTTAAAGTCTCTAATACTTTATTAAATTCAAGTATATTAATATCGTACATCATTAATTCCTTTCAAAAAATATAGGGACAGACCCTATATTTATAAATCGATAATATTATTATTCTCTTTTAATGCTTTATATGTGATAATTCTTGTTCCATAAACATCAGTTGTAGGATCAACAAATTCCATTTCACACTCATTAATATATTTTAATAGACTTTTAGCATTAGGATAGATAATATAAAGCTTCTTAGTTTCAAGTCCATCCTCATATGCAGGTAAGTCCATTCTCATCATCGCATCAATATTTTCTACATATTTTATTGATTCGTCATCAATAGTTCTTCTTAATTGCCACTTAACTGAGCTATTAACTGTAATTTCTTGATCTGATATATTAGGTATTACCTTAATATAAATCTTTTTAGTTGCTGAATGGATAATATAATCATATTCAGGCTTCATTTTAGGCTCAAGTGTGGTTTTATTAAATATTGCGAAATTATTTAATTCATTTTCAACATCAGAATACATCTTTTTAATTCTACTCTTTTTAATGATTAGTAGGATTAAGAAAAAACCAACTAATGCTAAGAATAGTATTAAAAGGACACCACCGATTATAAATAAAAAATCCATAAATTAATCCTTTTTACTCTTTAAATATTTTATAACTATTATGACAAATAATATAAAACATAGTATAAATCCTAATAAGGCTAAGGCTAGACCCAAATATAGTATATTATTCATGGTAAACATAACACCTAAAATAATGGCTGTAGCGCCAAGTGATATTAAAATTATGCCAGTTATTATAAATATAATATATACAAGTTTATCCTTAAGCATTATCTTTATTTTTCCTTATTATTCTCTATATCCTTATTAATTAATTGTTCAACCATATTACCAACCTCAGTAGTTGTTTTACCCTTGTATTCTAGAGGTGTAATAGGCTTATGATAAATAATTTTAACTATTTTCTTTTTTCTTCTTGGATCTTTAGCAATATGTGATGAACCAATAATAGTTACAGGTAAAATTAATACCTCAGGCTTCATCGCAAGCTTATAAGCACCTGCACGAAGTGAAACCATTTCTTCTACATCACGAGTTTTAATTCCACCCTCGGGGAAAATAATCATAGATTGGCCATTCTTAACATCCTTGATTGCTTTAACCATAGTTTTAGCAGCTTCTCTATCATTATCTCTATCCATAACTACAGCACCGTAGGTTTTAGCAATTAGCATCATAAAATGGTTTGTAAATAATGTCTTCTTGCCTACTGCGGTTATCTTTTGATGTAGATCAACATATATTAACATTGGATCCATATTTGATTTGTGATTTGCGTATATTATAAATGTATCCTTTCTTGCGTCAGGTACATTTTCAATTCCCTCATGCACGATTTTTACATGCATATAGTGTATACAAAACTTACATAATCTTCTTAGTAAGAAATGCTTAGATGGTAATTTTGATGAGGTTTTGCTTCCAATAAGTAGGTAAATATATAAAAGTAACACTAAAAGTATTACACCACATATAAAGCCTACTGGAACCCATAAAAATAAATACCAAGCACTAAGTGGAATTAGAAAATAAAATAATAAAGTAAATCCAACACCAAATAATAAAGCTATTGAAATAAAAAACATAATTAATTCCTTTCAAATAATGTGTATCTAACTTTATCTGTGTCGTTTTCCCAAACTAAATTATATTTAGAGAAATCTATTTGAGGGAAATATCTATCACCCTCATATTCTCCCTTTACAAATGAAATATATAATCTATCAGCGTATGGTAGTGAAATCTTATAAATAGTTGCACCACCTACAACCCATAAATCATCCTTATTGTTTTCTAGGAATGATACTAGATCATAAATCATTGTTACACCATCGATTTTTAAATTCTTATCGATAGTTGCAACATATATTTTTCCATATGGTAGAGGCTTATCCTTATAATAGCCCTTTAATGAAAAATATGTTTGATCACCCATTAGAACTGTTTGTCCATTTGTTTTTGACTTGTAATATAATAAATCCTCTTTGATATGCCAAGGGATTTTATCTCCCTTACCAACCAAGTTGTTTTTATCCATTGCCCAAATTAATGATATCATTATACGCTCACCTTACCCTTGATTCCCTTATGAGGATTATAATTTACTAGCTCGAAGTCCTCATATTTGAAATCATAGATTGATTTAACATTTGGATTAATCTTCATTTCAGGTAATTCTCTTGGCTCACGAGTAAGCTGTAGGTTAACTTGGTCAAGTAAATTATTATAAATATGTGCGTCACCAAGTGTATGAACAAATACACCTGGCTTTAAGCCACATACTTGTGCAATCATCATTGTAAAAAGTGAATATGATGCAATATTAAATGGTACTCCTAGGAATACATCTGCAGATCTTTGATATAATTGACAAGATAATTTACCATCATTTACATAAAATTGCATAAAGCAATGACATGGAGGTAATACCATTGATTGAACCTCAGTTGGATTCCAAGCAGAAATAATTAATCTTCTTGATGTTGGGTTAGTCTTAATATCATGGATTAAGTTTTCAAGTTGGTCAACACCACCGAAATTTCTCCACTGCTTACCATATATTGGTCCACAGTTACCCCATTTTTTAGCGAATTCATCAGATTCTTTAATCTTCTCTGCGAATTCTTCTATTGTTTCACCTTTAAATTCATTTGACTTCTTATATACATCATATGGCCAATCGTTCCAGATTCTAACATCATTATCAACTAAATATTTGATGTTTGTATCTCCTTGGATAAACCATAATAATTCATGAATAATACTCTTTAAATGAACTCTCTTTGTAGTAAGTAAAGGAAATCCTTTGCTTAAATCAAATCTCATTTGATAACCAAAATAAGAAATAGTACCTGTACCTGTTCTATCTTCTTTTTTTGTGCCTTCTTCTAAAATCTTTTTACATAAATCTAAGTATTGTTTCATAAAATCACTCCTATTTAAGATTATATCTTAAACTAGGGTAAAAATAAAGGTATAAAATGAATTAAAACAACAAAAAAACTCCTAAAATAATAGGATTTTTAACTATTATCTTAGAAGTATTTTTTTATTAATAATAAGTGCTTGTTACACTATCTTTTTTAGTATTAAATTGTGTATTAGATGTATTAAGTGAATAATTTTTTGTATTTCTTGCGTAGCTTTGAGATACATCAAATACAATTCCATAGCCATATATTGATGAGATGTATGAGTTTATTACCTTTAATACTAAGAATTTATTCATGTCACTATTATATCTATCTACATAAATTGCTTTTCCAGCTGATGTATTTTTATATTGTGCATTTTCCTCTTGAAGTGCATAAATACTTGTATTATCAAATGTAACATTTCCTCCACTACTTCCAATTGTAACGCCAGTTTTTCCTCTAATTAAAGAGTTTTTAAATAAAATATTAAAATTATCATTTAAATTATCATGTGGATTATTAATTCCAAGAATATTTACTGCGTAATTTTGAGTTGTTGTTTTGTAATAATTATCAATTGTTACATTTTCTATTGTTACATTAAATATTCCTCTATTTTCATAAGATTTTGCACTTAAGCCTTCTATTGTGATATTATCCTTAATTGTTAAATTAAAAATATAATCACCAATATTTGCAACACCTGTTATATTAACTGCGTAATTTAGGTTGCTTGTTTCTTTGATTTTTGATCTGGTTGTGCTTGTATTTATGATATTAATATCATAAGATAGTGTACTATGTATATCTAAATAATTTTCTATATCATATCCATTTAAATCAAGAGTGAATTTGTTATCAAGATTTTCAATAAGCGTACTTTCTTGAAGCTCTACCCTTATTCCACTATTTGTAGTAGCTAAATTTCCAGTTAGAGTTATTTTAGTTACATTAGACAGATATTTACTAAATTCAGTTGGACTAGATAAGGAAATCCATACCTCTGTATTTTCATTTGCTTTAATTGTTACATTATTGATATTAGTAATTCTATAGATTCCAAAATCAACTATTACATCACTTGGTAATTCAATAACTGAATCTTTTTGTGTAATATTAGATGTAAATTGATATTTATCATAGATTTCATAATTAAATATACTACTAGTCCAATCTGAATCCTTTTCTATATATTTAATATTACTTGAAATACTATATGATAATGTTGTTTTACCTACAAATTCATGATTAAATATGCTATTTGGAGTTATAGATACAGAATATTCTCCTGCTTTAATTGGAGATTCATCATATGTAATAATGAAATTTTCTCCAGTTAACTCTATATCATCTGATATTTTATAAATTCTTGGTTTATTTTCTTGATGATTATAAGTTATATAATCATATTCAAGCTTTAATTTATCTGTAATACTATATCTTATATAGATATTATTTGTACTACTTCCAAGTTGAGAATAATTATGTGAGTATATATTTCCGTTTCCAGTTATAGATGAGGTATCCTCTTCTATTATTTTAGTTCCAAATTCAGTTAAATAAATAATACCATCATTGTTTATAATGCTATAATTATCTATTTTTGAATATTCATCAAGGAATATTGAATATCCACCATCGACACTTGAATTTGACGCTATAGGAGATTTGATAGTTCCATAATTATAAATATAAGATGTAGATTTTAGTGATAATGTATAACCATTTAAATCTAGAGTTTGGGAATCTTTAATAGTATATGGGTCATTAGATGATTGTAAGACTATACTTGCTGTAAGCTTATATCCACTATAGTTTTCGTTTCCTACTCTATTTCTAAATACATATTCACTTCCGATATTTGCGATACTCTTATTGATATTATATGATATTACTTTTTCTCCATAATATTTTGAATATAATGAATTTGATTTAATAGTTACATTTATTAAACCTGCATCCTTAAATACTGTTTTAGTAGAATCGCAATATTCAAAATTTTTAGAAAATTCTGATGTTTTTATTGTTTGATTATCAATTAAAACATTAGGTATGTGCTCAGTCTCATCATAATCAATATTATCATATTCAAGTCTTACATCAACTTGACTTGATGATATATCTTTTCTATAGAAAATTGTTCCATTTACATTATTTAATTCATTAAATGTATAAATTGTTCCTAAATTATTAAAAATGGAAGTATTAGTAAATGTTGACTGTCTATTATCATATGCTAATTCTGAATTATTAGTAAATGTACCGCTATTAGTAATATTTGAATTACTTAAATCAACTCTATATCCTGTTTTACCTAATTCTATGCTATTTGTATTTATAATTTCATTATCTTTTTCTATATTAAATGATGACGCACTTAATGAACCATTATTTTCTAAGCTACCACTTAGTCTTAATTCAACGATATCAATTGAACCATTATTTTCTAAATCGCTATTTGAAATAATAGTTCCTCTTTTTATTTCACCATCGTTTATAAGATCATCATCGATAGATATTGATGCATTATTATCAAGAATAATAGTTCCATTATTTTCTAGTTTTTTAGAAAATGTCGTTTTATATCTTTCAATAGTTAATGTTTCATCCTCATTAATAGTTAAATCATTATTAAATGTAAAATTTGAAGTATTAATTATGAATTTGTCATAATTATTTGTGCCTCTTGCAGTTTCTAAATCCGCCTCAGAAGATAAAATATAAGTTCCTTTATTAATATTAAATGTTTTAACTGTATCATCCATATAGTATTTTTGGTCATCTAATGGTATAGATATTTTAACTTTAGCTACACCTGGAGTTATGTTGTTTTCATATTCTAATACAAATGGCTTAGTGACACTTGTACCATCTGATACAGTTACAGTTTTTTCTTCTCCTGTATAATCAGTGTCAGCTATATTTAGATTTAAATTCTCTTCATTTATTTTTTCTCTTAATATAATAGTTCCTTTATTAAATACATCACTACCATTATCATAATTAAAATTAGAGTTTGTGTAGACATAAGATCTATTATTTACAGGTTTTTCTGAATTAATAGTTCCGCTATTATATACACGGCAGTAACCAAATGTAATGGTTCCTGTAGAATTAATAGTTCCCAAATTATAAATAATTGGAAAATAATCATTTTTAAGTCCAATACCTAGTGAACCTTCTACATTAATAGTTCCAAAGTTATAGAATTCATCGAATGCATTAATTTTGATATCTACTCCCATAGTTGAAGGAATAGTTATTTCTTCATTCTTATCAATCACAAATTCATGAGTATCACTAGATGTTAATACTATTTTTTTATATTCTTTATTTATTAATTCTTGTTTTAATTCTGCTATTGTATGTACTTCTTTAGATTGCTTATTAATAAGAATAAAACTTTTAGTTACTTTTCCATATAAATAAATGTTATCTGATTTCATTTCAACTGTTGCAGTACCTGTTAATTTAGTACCACTATATTGATATGTTAGGTCATAATCAGTACCTTTTACGAAATTAATACCTCTATAGTTTATTCTTATACTAGATTCTATATCAAGTGAACTTCCATCAAAGTTATAAGATTCTGGAATATATACCATATCATCGGTTAATTCTACTTTCTCTATAATTTCAGATGATGTTGATTCATTTTTTACTCCACATGAAGATAAATAAATAGAAAAAGCTGAAATTGTTAAAAATAGAATAGATACTATAAATAACTTTTTAATTCTCATAAATACTTACCTCCAATCTTTTATTATTATACCATATTAAATAAAATAAAAAAATAAAGGGCTTTTAGCCCTTTTTATATTAAGTATTTTTGCATGAG
>JAEEHU010000164.1 GCA_016280975.1 Acholeplasmatales bacterium
ATTTTTGATATTACCAACATTATTTAAAATGTTTTGTGGATAGTATGCAACAATAGGACAGTTATAATGATTATCTCCTAGCTTTTCATCAATGTTATATGACATACATGGATAGAAGATAGTCTTATATCCTTCTTGAATAAGCTTTTCAATATGACCATGAACAAGCTTAGCAGGATAACATACTGTATCTGATGGTATAGTATGTTGACCAAGTTGATATATCTTTTCATTAGATAGACCACTATTTACAACTCTAAAGCCAAGAGATGTAAAGAATGTATACCAGAATGGTAATAATTCATACATATTAAGAATAAGAGGAATAGCTATATCTCCTCTTGAGCCCTCTCTAGGCTTATAGCTTAAAAGTCTTTCTCTATTATATTCAAATATATTTTTACCCTTTAATGTTGATGTAACACCAAGTGGCTTATCACATTTATTTCCACTGATAAACTTATTTGGATTATTGTGGAATGTATTAATTGTTAGTAGACAGTGGTTATTACATCCTTGGCATTGGATATTTTTAACCTCATGCTTAAAGTCAAGTAGCTCATCCTTTGTAACGATAGAAGACTTTTCAACTTTTAAGCTTTTAGCGTATAATGCGGCACCATAAGCACCCATTAAGCCTGCAATATTAGGACATACAACATTTAAATTTAATTCACGTTCAAATGCACGAAGTACAGCCTTATTTAAGAATGTACCACCTTGAACAACAATATGCTTACCAAGTGATTCCTTGTTTGTTGCTCTAATAACCTTATATAAGGCATTTTTAACAACTGATATAGATAAACCAGCAGAAATATTATCAATAGTAGCTCCATCCTTTTGAGCTTGCTTTACAGATGAATTCATAAATACTGTACATCTAGATCCTAAATCAACTGGCTTTTTTGCCATTAAGCCAAGCTCAGCGAAATCCTTAATGTCATAGCCAAGTGCATTGGCAAATGTTTGAAGAAATGATCCACATCCAGAAGAACAAGCTTCATTTAAGAAAATATTAGATATTGCGTTATTTTCAATCTTGAAGCACTTAATATCTTGTCCACCGATATCGATAATAAAATCAACCTCAGGCATGAATTTCTTAGCAGCCATATAGTGCGCCATAGTTTCAACTAAGCCACCATCAAGCTTAAATGCATTCTTAGCTAAATCCTCACCATAGCCTGTAGAAGCTGATGCTTTAATCTTAATATCAGGATATTTTTCATATAATCCTAATAATATTTCTTTAATAATTGATACTGGATTTCCCTTATTACCTTGATAATGCTCAAATCTAATATTTCCATCCTCATCAACTAGTACAATTTTTAAAGTAGTAGAACCAGAGTCAATACCTAAGTATAAATCACCCTTATATCCTTCAAGAGGGAATGATTCAACCTTAGCCTTATTATGACGTTCTATAAATTCTTTATATTCATCCTCATTTTCAAATAGAGGAAGGTTATATGCGTATGTTGCTTTATTTGAGAATTCAACTAAATTTTTAATAACTGTATCAACGTTTAATACCTCATTTGCACATAATGCAGAACCAATAGCAACATAATAAAGTGAATTTTTAGGACAAATTCCTTCCGTATTTAATACCTCATCAAATGATGCCTTTAATTCAGAAAGGAATGTTAAAGGGCCACCTAAATATGCAACCTTACCAGTAATTTCTCTACCTTGAGCAAGTCCACCAATAGTTTGGTTAACAACAGCTCTAAAGATAGAAGCTGCGATATCTGATTTTGAAGCGCCTTGATTTAAAAGAGGTTGGATATCAGTTTTAGCGAATACTCCACAGCGTGATGCGATAGAATAAAGCTTATTATGGTCCATAGCTAAGCCGTTTATTTCAGTTATATCAACATTAAGTAGTGTAGACATTTGGTCAATGAAAGCACCTGTACCACCAGCACAAGAACCATTCATTCTAACCTCCATACCGTCAGTTAAAAATAGAATCTTAGCATCCTCACCACCAAGCTCAATAATACAATCTGTTCCTGGTATTAATTTATTTGCTGCAATTCTTGTTGCGTAAACCTCTTGTACAAATGGAATCTTAGCTCCATCAGCCATTCCCATACCAGCACTACCACTTAGTGCAATCTTAATTTCATCACCAATAATTTTATTTTCTCTAAGCTCTTTTAGCTTCTCAATAATATTATCTTTTATATGGGAATAATGTCTTTTATAGTCCTTATAAATAATGTGATCATTCTCATCAAGTACGACAGATTTGATAGTAGTTGATCCGACATCTAAACCTAATCTTAGCATAAGGGCACCTCTTTCTCACAATAATATTATAATATTATTCGAATTGAAAAAAGTCAAATAAAATCGTAAATTTATAATAATAAACTATTATAGTTTAATGGCACACAAAAATTTAAATTTTAATTGTATATTAGAACTCTTTAATGTATAATATCAATAGCTATTTGCATTTTTGGATTATCTAAAATATGCAAAATATGGAAGTATTGAGGTATGAATAATGAAAAACATTAAAAAGCTATTAGCTTTAGCATTTATATTTTTTGGATTATTTGTTGTAGTAGCATGTAGTGGAGGCTCTGGTGTTAAGGCGCTTATAAAGTACACTTCAACAACAAATAAAATCGATTTAGAAATTACGTTTGATGAAAATTCAAACCTTTCATCAAAGGCAGCAGTTCCTTCAGTTAAGCAATATGTTTTAGATGCTGATGGTAACGAAGAGTTCTCTGCATCTCATGATGTTAAATTTAATGAGGGTACATATGAAAACGCAAAGTGCTCTGTTACAGGCTTAAAAGAAGAAACAACTTATAGATTCTATTTATATATCACATTCAATGGAAACCAAGAAAAGATTACTTATGTTGATGCAAAGACTTCATCACTAGGTGCTGATGAGGATCATCCAATTGAAATTGCAACAGCAGATGATTTCTTAGATATGACTAATAACCCAGATGCATTCTATAAGCTTACAGCTGATATTGATTTTGATGGTGAAACTGTTACATCATTATTCTCATCAAGCAATAAGTTCACAGGAAGCTTCGATGGTAATGAAAAAACAATTAAAAATGCAGTATTAACATCAACAACTTATTCAGGTTTATTTGGATATACAGAAGATGCAATAATTAAGAATGTTAAATTAAATAACATTTCAGCATCTTATACATCATCATCTTCATCAACTACAGGATTTGGTTCTTTAGTTGGTATCGGTGTTAACACAAAGATTTTAAATGTAGAAGTAAATACAGTAGCATTCACATTCAGTGCATCATCATCTTCAGGAGATTATTCAATCGGTGGTCTTGCTGGTATACTTGATGGTTCAACAGTTTATAATACACATGTTTCAAATGCAAATATCGATATCACTCAAGCAAGAGGTAAGGTATCAAGTGGTTTATTAATTGGTAAGGCACTTGGTGAGCCAGCTACTTTAAGTGATTACAATAATTTAGATTCAGTATTAGCTTATAAGACTTCTGCAGAAGGTACTTTAAAAGCTTATATGTACTATACTTCATCTGAAGGATTCACATTCTTAGGTGGTTTAATTGGTAATGATGGTGCAGCTGGTTTAGTTGCAAGTTCATATGCTGATGCTGATATTATTGTTACTAAGTATGTTTCATCTTCAACATCATCTGCAATTGATAACTATACACTTGCAGTTGGTGGTTTAATTGGTGGTAATAACTCAGGTAATGGTATCTCAATTAAAGATACTATGGCTTTAGCTTCAATTAATGTATATGCTCAAAAGGAAATTCCTTCAACTGATCAAGAAGTAATAGATTTAGCATCTGTTCAAATGACAAAGAAGAACGTTTATGTTGGTGGAATTATCGGTTTAGTTAACTTATATTCTGGTACATTATCAAATTCTAAGTTCTATGGAAAGCGTACAGATAACGGCGATGATATCAATGTATTATGTGCTGAATATTGTCAAACTCAATCAGGAAAAGTAACAGAAGATAATTTTGATAATGGCAAGTTCTTTGTAAAGAATGATTTAGATGAATATGTACTTCCAACTACATATGATAAAAACGCAACATATTATTATATCGAGAAGAATGTTTCACCTATAATTGGTGCGGTATTAGATACTGATGTTGATACTACATCATTATCATCACTATTATATGCAGATAGAACAACTCAAACAGATCAAAGTATTGTTGAAGGTTTTATTGCTGCATATATTGATCAATTAAGCTAAAATAAAAATAATAATTTTTTAGGAAAAGTAGAGCCTTGTGCTCTTTTTCCACTATATAGGGAGTG
>JAEEHU010000029.1 GCA_016280975.1 Acholeplasmatales bacterium
AGAAATTGATGAAATCATTAAGACAATAGAAAATATTTATAAGAATCCAAAGACTAATAAATATTCTTTAGGTATTATTGTATTTAATGTAATAGAGGTTGAAATGCTTGAACGAGCAATATTAAAATACCTTGATTCTAATCCTTCAATTAAGGATAGACTTGATAGTGTTGAAAAGGAAAAGGGCGAGCCACTATTTATTAAATCAATTGAAAATGTTCAAGGTGATGAAAGAGATATAATTATCCTTTCTGTTGGATTTAAGAAAAACTCTTTATCTCATCCATTTATTAATGGACCACTTGTAAGACTAAATGGAGAAAAACGTCTTAACGTTGCTATATCAAGAAGTAAAGAGATGATGTATGTAATATCTACTATCAAATATTCTGATTTTGAATCAGATGATAGAATTACATCTAATGGTGCGAAAATATTAAAGAAGTTCTTAAAATATAGCGAAGAAAATAGTAAGCCTGATGCTATAGTTATTGAGGATAAGACTAAATTATCTAAGCTTATTAATGATGAATTAAATAATTTAGGCTATAAGACAGAAATGTCTATAGGTAAATCTAAATTTAAGGTAGATATTGGTATAGTCTCACCTCAAGGTGATTACGCACTAGGTATTTTAATTGACCCTGATATTGATAGCGCATCACTAAGGGATAATATCTATCTAAAAGAAGATATGCTTAAAAAGCTTGGATGGAAGATTATCACTATTTATTCACTTGAGTATTATATGAATAAAAGAGGCACAATAGATAAAATAATCTCATCTATTGATAATCCATTTGTAGAGAAAGTTAAAGAAGAGGTTAAGGTTGAGATTAAGAAATATGATGTTAGACCTTATAAGAATACAATCTTAGGTAAGATTGAATATGATAGAAGATTTGGCTTTAAGGAGCTTGATGGTTATATTGATGTAATCATTAAAACAGAAGAGCCAATCTCACTTAATAGAATTAAAACTATCATTAGAGATAAATCTAATCTAAAGGTACTATCTACTAAGATGGAAGAATATATTGAGATAGCACTTTTAGGTAGATATTTCACAATGGATCAGGATATGAAGTTCTATTGGAATAAAAACTCTAATTTCATAGATTACTTTAGACTAAAGGGTGATAGAGAAATCTATGATATTTCAAAAGAAGAAATTGCAAGTGCTATGACTCAAATATTAAAATCTGAGGAATTAACTAAAGAAGAATTATATAAAAGAGTCCTAGAGGAATTTGGTTTTAATCTTGATATTATTGATGATAGAATAAAGGATAGATTAGAATACGTATATAAATACGCAATAGACTCAAATTTACTATAATATTTAGGTTTAATAAAAATAATATCCACTCATATAATGGTTTATTCCAAAATATGAGTGTTTTTTATTTCAAAAAAGATTAAATACAAATAAAATAATTGAATAAATGTCGCAAAAGTTATATAATATTTGCGAAGGATGTGATAATATGTCGGAGATAAAAAATAAAATATTAAGTAGAATAAATGAAAAGAATTATGGGGCTTTTACATCTTCTGATTTCGTTGATATTGATAACTATAAATTAATAAGCAAAACTCTTGAAAGATTGGAAGACGATAAAACAATATCTAGAGCTAGAAGAGGTGTGTATTATATTACAAAATATAATGAAATCTTAGGTATTGAAGAATCCCCTGATATTAATGAGATTGCTTTAGCTATAGCCAGACAATTTAATATTGTTATCATTCCATCAGGCAACTACGCTTTAAATATAATAGGACTATCTACTCAGGTTCCTTCAAAATATATTTATATTACTAATGGCCCATATAATGAATATGATGTTGGTAATAATAAAATCTACTTTAAGCACTCAACATCACGAGAAATATCAAATATTCCTTATAAGATATTAGTATCTATTCAAGCGCTAAAAACACTTGGAAAAGATAATATAGATAATAAAATTAGAAATAAAATTTCATGTTTTTTATCTAATGATGATAAAGAATATATAAATAACAATAATCTTAGAATTACTTCTTGGATATATGAACAGTTAAAGAAGATAGGAGAAATAAATAATGTATAATGTAGCTAGATTAAGTGACAAAGATAGAGACGCAATATTCACAAGATATGCATTTGAATATGGCAATAATAAAGCAATAATTGAAAAAGATTTTTGGCTTTTTAAATTTTTGTATATAATAGACTACTTTACTTTTTAATTTTTGCACAATAGTTGTTACCTATATAAAGATAATTAGTGTATAATATACTTAATAGTTTAAAGATTTAACCTATAAATAGGAGATTAATATGTATAGTATTTTATTTAAAAATGAAAACTTAAAATTAAATGATAAAGCACCTGATTATTTTATTAATCTAAAGCTAGATCAAATTGCAGGTGCTATTTATCAATCAGTTGAGGATAAATATTTACTTCCTATTTTTTATACTCCACTTAAAAATAACGAAGATATTATTTATAGACAAGATATATTCAAGGATTTTTCTAATAAGGAATTCTTTACTCAATTTAAATTCTTTATTCTTCACTTACTTTCAACATATAAGCTTTATGATGAAAATAAGCATAAGAAGGATTCATGGGTATTTAAATCTCAAAGACTTAAAATAATGGATGATTATAGAAATACAGTTTTAAGTTTGTCTAAATACTTAAATGAATCACAAATAAAATCTGAGGGATTAAATTCATTAAAGGATTATTTAAACGAATTTACTAAATCAGATTCATTTGTTAATTTTACTGAATCATTAGATAAGATTAATAATATATCTAAAAACATTAAATTTACTTTAGTTATATATGAAACTAGTCTATATGTTACTAAACCAATAGAGGAAGATAAGAGTTTTAAGGATGAGATAAATACTACAGCTGATTTATTTACTTATTCTCGTGATCGTAGACTTGCCTTCTCAGGTGATTATACACACACAGATAATATTGATGATGCGATATTTACTCGCCTTAAGAAATTATATGATAAGGAATTTAAGATATTTTCAGATTTCTTTGATCATTTTAAGGAATTTTACAGTGAGGATATTTATAAAATAGCACTTGATGCTAAATTCTATTTTACATATAAATCATTTATGAATAAGATTTCTTTAAATGAGGAATTAGTATTCTCAATACCAGAGCTTTCTTCATCTTTTATTGAAGAATCACTTGATTCATTTGATCTAGCTTTAGCTCATAAATTAAATCTAGTTCATGAAAAAATAGTAACTAACTCATATAAGGTTTCAGATGGTGAAAGAATAATAGTTATTACTGGACCTAATCAGGGTGGTAAAACTACATTTACTCGTCAATTAGGTCAGCTTCATTATCTAGCTAGTCTTGGTGTTCCTGTTCAGGGTAAATAT
>JAEEHU010000165.1 GCA_016280975.1 Acholeplasmatales bacterium
ATCACTTGATGAAACTAAGTATTATGTAATGCTTGATAGAAAGGATAGAGTAAAGGAAATCTCTACTTGTCTTTTAAATGATTTAGAAATAAAAGCATCTGATGCTATTAATAAGAATTTCTTTGATGTCCTTGAATTAAAATATCGTGTTATCGGTATGAATGGTGAGGGCGCCTTTAAAAAAGAGATAAAGAAATTCTACGAGCATTATGAAAAGAAGGTTAAGGCTGGTGGCAAATATACTTTAGAGCTTGAGTTAGAGGATGAATATGCCAAGACTAGCGCCTTCTATTTTAATGAAAGTGTAATATTCTCAAGCGATAAATATCGTGGAAGAATATTAATTGGTGAGAAAAAATCAGAAGAAGTTCTTATGGGTCTTGAAAAACAAGAAAAGATCGCAAGAAATGAGCTTGATTTAGTTAAGGATAGATTTGAATCCTTACTTAAAAATTCAACTGATGGTATATTCTTTAATACATTAACTAAGGACTCAATGTGGGTTAATGATATATTAATGCGTAGATTAAGACTTGATTCTCATACTATTTCATCTACTGAATTCTATAATAGAGTAAGCGATAAGGATAAGGAGTATTATCGCCAGTATCTTGCCAACATGAAAGATGGAGACTACGAGCTTAAATATTCATTCAATTTAGGTGCGAATGATTATGTTGATATTGAAGAGGTAGGCTCACGTATTTCAAATGATGAGCTTATTGAATTATGCGGAATCATGAAAATTTCTGATAATGATGGCTATGAGGTTACTCAAACTAAGCTTGATTTAGTTAAGACAGAAAGAGAATTAAATAGACTACTTTATGATTTAAATCGTGAGGAAAAGGTCTATGAGGTATGTTATATCAAGATTGAATCTATTCCTGATATAAATGAGAAATTCAGTAGAAGTATAGGTAATCTATGCTTAGCTGAATTCGTTGATAGATTTAAACTTAATTATTTACCAGAGGGTACAATTTATAGAATTGGCGGCTTGGAGTTTGTTGCCGTAATATTAAATTATAATAAAATGGAAACATTAAAGAGCCAGCTTAATGATAATGAAAAGCCACTTCATTTAATTATGAATTATGGTGGAGAAAAGATTAACATTGATGCCATAATGGGTATTTGTATGTCAAATGAAGGTAGAAAAGAAGATATCGTTAAGTTTGCTAAGTCAGCTATGAATTATGCATCTGATGATAAATATATGGCTTCATATTGTAACTTTAAGGATATGAGACGATGAAAAATATTGAAAGAAATAAAGCTTTAGAATTAAGAAAAAATAAGAATAAGGATATCTCATCTAAAATTGTTATAGAAAAGCTTATTTCTTCAAATATTTTAGATAAGTTTACTAATATTGGAATTTATTATCCAATTGGAAATGAAATAAATATTATGGATTTAGTTAATATTTATCCTAATAAAAGGTTTTATTTACCTATAACTAGAGAAGAAATATCATTTGTTGAGTATAAGCAAAATGATAAGCTAGTTAATGGTCCATTTAAAACTTTAGAGCCAGTTGGAGATGAGGTTTCAAGAGATTTGATTGAATGCTTTATAATTCCATGTGTTGCTATATCAAATGAGAATAAAAGAATCGGATATGGCAAGGGATATTATGATAGATATCTAAATGGATATAAGGGATATAAGATTGGTGTATGCTATAGTGAATCAGGAGATATTGATATTAAGCTTGATTCATATGATGTAGTATTAGATTGTAAGATTTTAGGGTGATAAAATGATTAGTGTCATTTTACTTATGGCAGGCGTAGGAAGTAGAATGGGTATAGATAAGAATAAGGTTTTATTACCTTTAGGTGATAAGCTCATATTTGAGCATTCACTTGATTTATTCTTATCATATGGCTTTGAGGTAGTTTGTGTAATTAATAAAAACGATGAGGAATTTATTAAAAATAGACTACAAGGAAAGGCTAAATATATCTATGGTGGCAAAACACGCCAGGATTCTGTTTATAATGGATTAAATAGTGTAACTGGTGATTATGTTTTAATACACGATGCGGCGCGTCCTTTAATATCTAAGGATGTTATAGATAATATCCTTAAAATCAAATCAGATAAAAAAGGAATCCTTTGTTATTTAGAAACTAAGGATACCATTAAGATAAATGATACTAAGCTTATTACACTTGATAGATCAAAGCTAATTAGTGCAGTAACTCCTCAGTGTGGACCTAAGGATATTTTACTTAAGTGTTACACTAAGGCTAAAAATGAAAATAAATCATTTACTGATGATATATCAATTTTAGAATATTATAGTGATATTAAAATTGATTTGGTTAAGGCAAATGAAGAGGTAATAAAGGTTACTACTAAGCTTGATTATGAAATAGTTAAATTATTGGAGGCAAAATGATTAGAATTGGTCATTCATGGGACACTCATAAATTAGTTAAGGATAGAAAGCTAATTTTAGGTGGAGTTGAAATTAAATCTGATTTAGGACTATTAGGCCATAGTGACGCAGATGTAGTACTTCATGCAATATCTGAGGCTTTACTTGGGTCTCTTGCCTTAGGTGATTTAGGCTCATTTTATCCAGATAGTAGTGATAAGACATTAAATATGGATTCTAAAGTAATCCTAAAGGAATGCTATCAAAGAGTTTTAGATTTAGGATTTCATTTAGTTAATTTAGATTTAATGATTTATTCAGAGAATATTAAAATCGCACCTCATAAGGATAAAATAATAGAATCTATTGCAGGTCTATTAAATGTAGATAAATCATTTATATCAGTTAAAGCCACAACATATGAAAAAATGGGCTTTATTGGTAGAGGTGAGGCAATCGCCTCAGAGTGCGTACTTCTTGTAGATAATTGTTTCTAATTATATATAAGTTGTGATATAATAAGTTTGCTTTTTGGGTGAAAATATGATTAAGGTTATGTTTGTATGTCATGGAAATATTTGTAGAAGTCCTATGGCAGAATATTTATTTAAGGATATGGTAAATAAATTAAATCTAAATAACTATTTTCATATTGAATCTAGAGCAACCTCAACTGAAGAAATAGGAAATCCTATTTATTATAAGGTTGAGGAAATATTTGATAGATTAGGTATTGATACAAGTAATCATCAAGCACGTCAAATCACAAGGCGCGAATATGATCTATATGATTATATTATTGTAATGGATGAATATAACCTATCAAATATTAAAAGAATGTTTAATGATAATAGTAAATGTAAGCTACTCTTATCATATGTAGGTATTAATAGATCAATAAGTGATCCATGGTATACTCGTGATTTTAATTTAGCGTATAATGAAATAAAAATGGGATTAGAAGGATTTTTAAAGACCTTCAAGTTTTAAGAAAAATTGGTGGTATTATGATTTTCAAATCAGAAAAGGGAATGTATCTTTTAAAAAATAATTTTAGAGATGCATTTAAATTACAAGAATTTTGTGATAAATATATAGAAGAAGTATTTGATGATGATTTATATATCGTTGGTGATATATCATCAGGTATTTTAAGATTAAAGGGATTTAGTACTAAGGAAGGTAGTATAAATCATGTATCTTTAATGGATAAATACTTTGAAGAATCTTGTGTAATCGGAAGCCCATTTTTCGTTTTAAAAAGAATTAAATCAGAAGAGGAATACGAAAGATTAAGTAAGGATCCTAATTTATCTAAAACTGATACAGATGGCTTTACAATTAATACTATAGAAAAAATATCCTTTGATAAGGATTCATTAGTATTGAATTCTAATCCAAAGGGTAAGTCTAATATTGTAATTGATTCAGAAAAGATAAATTCAATTCCAAGAGGAGAATTACCTTCTGATTTAAAGGATACTAAGGAAACTAAGTCTGATTTTATTATTAAGCCACAGGTTGAAGAGAATACACAAACATATGTATCTTCATCACCTGATTTCGATCCTTCTAAGAAGGAAAAGAAGAATTTCAATCAAAATAGAAATAGAAATCAAAACAATAATAATAACAATAATAATCAAAATGGCAACAATAATAAAAATAGACATTTTAAGAAGAACAAGAATAAGAATAAAGAATAATTTTGGTGAATAAAATGGAAGAAAGAGATAATGAAAAGGTATTATCTGAAATCAATAAGGTTCTAGATAAGATCAGACCTTACCTATATAGTGAGGGTGGAGATTTAGAATTTGTTGATTTTAAGGATGGCATTGTATATATAAGAATGCTAGGAGCATGTAATGGCTGTGGCTCTATTGAATATACATTAAAGGATGGTATAGAGGCACTACTTGTTGAATATGTTCCTGAAGTAATAGAAGTTAAGCAAGTTGAGGAGGAGTTATAATGTTTTTAGAGAATACTGCCGCTGGTGCTATTGAAAGATCAATTGCTGGACCAGCAATGATGGTATTTACAATTAGTACACTTTCAATGCTAACATGCCAATTATTAAAATTTTTAATTGGTTTGATGAGAGAGCGTGAAGCTAAATGGTATATGCTAATATCAACAGGAGGCTTCCCTTCATCACATACAGGATTTACTGTTGCCCTATGTGTATCACTTGGTATTTTCCAATGCTATACTCAAGGACAGGTTGACTGGTCATTCGCTGTAGCGCTAGTTTATATGTGTGTTATTATTCATGATGCGATGGGTGTACGTCTTGAGGCATCAAAGCACGCTGTAATATTAAATAATATGGCAGAGAATTACACAGAAGAAGAAAAACAAAAGCTTGGATACGGAAAAAAAGGTCACCTAAAGGAAATGCTAGGTCACCATGGTACTGAGGTATTAGGCGGAGTTTTAGTAGGAGTAATCTTCGGTATTGCAGGCTTCTTTATTTGTATGCCTTTCTTAACTCCATTCGGAGCCTAATTATTAACTTTAATTAAAGTATTTTCTAACCCCAAATCTATTAAGGATTCGGGGTTTATTTTATTTTTATATAAATCCTCAACTAAATTATCCTTTTTATCCTCTGGTATTAAAAAAAGTATTACTACATCATCAGTAAATGATGATTCAACTATATTAATATAAGGGATTAATTTAGTAATAGAATTAAATGCTTGATATGATATATTAAGTGAATATTTATATAAGGCCTTAACCTCATAAAGTGTAACCTTTTTAAGTGCTTCAGAGACTGAACCTGCATAAGCTCTAATTAAGCCTCCAGCACCTAAAAGTATTCCGCCAAAATATCTTGTTGTGATAGCAAGTATATTAGTTAAATTAGCGCGTTTAAGTACCTCAAGCATTGGAAAACCTGCAGTTTTTTGAGGCTCTCCATCATCTGATGCTTTTTGGATATCCTGGTTATCACCTAAAATATATGCATAACAATTATGAGTCGCGTCATAATATTTTTTATTATTTAAGGCTAGTATTTCATTAACCTCATCAATAGTTTCTACCTTATATAAATGAGTAATGAATTCTGATTTATTTATAACGATTGTATTTTCAATTGTTTCATTAATTCTATACACTTATATTCACCAACTTTATTATAGCTAAATGGTTTTTATTATTCAACAAGTTATGCTATAATAAGA
Source organism: Acholeplasmatales bacterium (assembly GCA_016280975.1). Taxonomy (GTDB): domain Bacteria; phylum Bacillota_I; class Bacilli_A; order Acholeplasmatales; family Anaeroplasmataceae; genus Anaeroplasma. Next base: position 5,584 of record JAEEHU010000165.1, read on the forward strand.
AAGATAGCATATTAATTTAATTTTTAAATTAATAATATAGATTTAAGTAGGTAATATTATGAAAAATAAAATGGAAGCTTATATCGATTCATTTGAGGTAATTACAGTATTACTTCAAAAGGAAATCGGATATCAACCACGTGAATTTTATATAGTTGATGATAATCTTAAAACCTATGAGCTTGAGGAAATTGAGCATCATGAGGAATATGATTTCTTTAAATATACCTTAAGAATGTTACCAAACATTAAGCTTAATAAGGATTATAGGCTACTGGATTCTTTAGGTAACTCATCTCCTTTATTTAGTGGTAGTGTAGTTAGAACTAAGGAATTTGATGAAAAATTTAGATATGATGGCCCACTAGGATTTGAATATTCTCCTATGGCAACAACATTTAGAATATGGGCACCAGTTGCCAAAGAAATCGTTCTAGAGATATATCAAAATGGTAAAACTAAGAAAAAGATATTAAAGCCAAATGATAAGGGTGTATGGGAGGTAACTGTTCCTGGTAATTTAGACGGAGCTGGTTATTTATATTATGGTAGAAGTAATGGTGGAAAATTTGAATCATTCCTTGATCCATACGCAATATCAACATCAGCTAATTCTAAATACAATTATGTAATTGATTTAAATAAGCTATATCAAATGAAATATCCCATCCCTGAATTTAGTGGAAAATATACAGATGCGATTATTTATGAGGCAGATGTTAGAGATTTCACTAATGTAATTAAAAGTGAGGATAAGGGAACTTATTTAGGTATGCTTGTTAATGAACCAACAAGATTTGGACCAACGGGCTTAGAATATATTAAGTCACTTGGTATTACACACCTACAATTACTTCCAGTATTTGATTTTGAGGGTGTAGATGATTTAAAGAAGGACTTAAAATATAACTGGGGCTATAACCCAAGACAATATTTAGTTCCATCTGGCTGGTATTCAAAGGATCCTAATAATCCTTATTCTAGAATTAATGAATTATTAGAATTAATTGATAATTGCCATAAAAATGGAATAAGAGTTAATTTTGATGTTGTATTTAATCACGTATGTAATGCTAAAAGATTCGCAGCTGATAAAATTACTCCAGGCTATTTTTATCGCTTAGAGGCAGACGGTAGACTTTCAAACGCATCAGGCTGTGGTAATGTTATCGCGACAGAGCGTTATATGGCATCTAAATTCTTAGTTGATTCACTTATTATTTATAGAAAGCTATATAAGGTTACAGGCTTTAGATTCGATTTAATGGGCTTACTTGATATTAATACATTAAATAGAGCTAAAAAAGAGCTTGATAGAATAGATAAGACTATTATGCTTTATGGTGAAGGATGGAATATGCATAATCCACTTCCTGATTACCAAAGACCACATATGTTTAATCATCATAAAATTCCTGCCTATGCATTCTTTAATGATAGATTTAGAGATTATATCAGAGGCTCACAATGGACAAAGAATCCAGGCTTTGCCTTTGATAGAGAAAAGAATATTTATGATTTAAATAATTTATTAAAGGGATCATGTTGCGATTATTTTAAATTTGATGAGCCAACACAATCTCTAAATTATGTAGAATGTCATGATAATTTCACATTCTATGATTATGCAAAAACTATATTACAGCTTCCTGATGAAAAGATTATACCTGCAGGATTATTAGCACTTGAAATTATACTAGTATCTCAAGGTATTCCATTTATTCACGCAGGAGAGGAATTCTTTAGAACTAAGCAGGGTGTTGAGAATTCCTATAAATCAAAGGCTGTTAATAATATTGATTACAAGAGAAGAGATAAATATATTAAATATATAAACGCAATAAGAGATTTAATTTCAATCAGAAAGGAATATAAGGAATTAAGATTATCAAAAAAGAGTGATATTGAAAATAAGGTTCATATTCTAGATGGTCTTACTCATCCTCAAACATCAGGTATCCTAATTGAGGGTGATACCTATGATTTAATTATTCTTGTTAAAGGCTCTAAAACGCGCCTTGAGATTGATCTTCCTGGTAAGCTTATATTTGAGCCTATGGGTAAAACTGATATTGAGAATAAGAAGGTATCATTAACTGATATTGGTGTTTATATTATTAGAAAGGAAAAGAAACATGTTAATAGTTGGTAAGGTATCTGGAATAAATACATCTGATAATCAGCTTAATATTCAAATATGTAATAAGGATGGTATTACATATAATCTAAAGATTTCATCTGAGGAGGGTTCTAAATTAGTTATTAATAATATCTATGAATTCTCTTTAGATGTAGTTGAAGGAGAAAGAACATATTATATTATTAATGAATTTAAGAATGTTAATTCCTTTGAATTTGAAAAGAAGAATGATTCATTAAGATCATTCTTTGAGGCATCTCCACTTTCTTTAAAGGAATTAGAAGCTGAAATAGAGAAGTATCAAAACAAGATTGAAAATAAGATTATTAAGGATATAACAGTATCATTAATTAATAAGAATCATGATAATTATTTTCTATATCCCGCTGCCTCTCGTATGCATCATGCATATATTGGAGGCTTAGCTTATCATTCAATTGGTATGTTACATTTAGCTGATGGTATTATTAATGCATATCCTTTCTTAGATAAGGATTATTTATATGCAGGAATTATGCTACATGATATAGGTAAAATAAAGGAATTAACAGGAATTATTACTCCTGAATATTCTAAAGAAGGTCAACTTCTTGGTCACTTAGTAATTGGCGCTATGGAAATCCATGAGGAGGCTATTAATTTAGGCTATAAGGATAAGGAAGAGGCACTTCTTTTAGAGCATATGCTTATATCTCATCATGGTATGCCACAATTTGGTAGTGCAAAAAAGCCACTTACAGCTGAGGCACTAGCATTATGGAATATTGATAATATTGATTCTAAATTAAGGGTATTAGAAGAAGAATATAAGAAAATTCCAAGTGGTGAATTTACAACATCTATAGGTGTACTTGATAAATTAAAAATGTATAAGGCGTGAGGTATCATATGAGTAGCTTTAAAAATTTACGTCCAGTTGATAATTTCTATCAATCATCATTATTTTTTCCAATGCCAGTTGTAATGGTTGGAACTTTAACAGAGGATAATAAAACAACATTTGGTCCATATTCACTTTTAGCTCCATACTATATTGCAGGTAAGGATTATTATGCAATGATACTTGAATGTAGAAATTCAAGTAATACAGCTCAAAATATATTAAGAA
>JAEEHU010000166.1 GCA_016280975.1 Acholeplasmatales bacterium
AAAAATCTACATTTAGGAGGACCATAGGGATTTTTTCCTTTTTGATACATATCAATAAATTTTAAGGGTAGCTTATTCCTCATAATAGATGCGTGTCCAAACAGCTTTTAATGTATCAACACCAAGAGTTTTTTCAATTATTGTATAAGCAAATTTTATTGAATAAGCAACGCTTCTTGCAGTAATTAAATTACCATCAACAACAACGCCATCATCGTGATAAGTACCACCAAAATCAGCGTTCATAGAAGTAAAGCAAGTATAATTCTTGCCTTTTAATAAGCCTAGGCTTCCTAAAACAGTTGGGGCTGCACAAATTGATGCAATAACCTTATTTTGGTTATAAAAATATTTGATTATTTCATGAACGTAAGAAATAGCCATTAAATTTTTATATTGTCCTCCACCACCAGGTAAGATTAAAACATCAAATTTTTTATAATCTATATCATTTAAATTATTAATTTTAGAAAGAGTAAATCCATTAGAACCAGTTACCTCATTTTTATTAGATGCGATAACTACCTCACCACCAGCTCTTTTTATTAAAGCAAATGGAGCCATTGCCTCCTCTTCCTCAAATCCATCGAATATAATTGCTAAGTATTTCATGTAATCACGTCCTATCGATTTCATTATATCATAATATGTAAAAAAATAGATTATTTTCAGGAATCTAAACTTTATATTTCAAAAATTTTATATTATAATATAAAATATAGGTTTTTAAGGAGGTAAGGATTATGAATGTAGATTTAGAAAAGGGTACAATCACAATATACGGGAAAGCAATTAAAATAGATGCGCTTGTAAAGAAAATATCTACTTTTTCAGGACAACAATTATCTGGATTTTTAGATAGCCGTAACATAAAACTTGCTAGAGCTATGAATATAGCAGCCCTAAGAACAGCCTTAAATGATAAAATTAAATTCTTACACTCAAAAAGCTTATCTTATGATGAATTTTCACATTTAGAATATATTGATAGCTTTACTGAATACAATATGGAAAAGCTATATGATGAATTAGCATTTGATGATAAGGAAACATTTGAAAAATATAGATATGCCTTAGCTATGATTATAGTTTATAACTATGAGGCTTTAGAATTAACTGATGGTGAAATAAACTATATTAAGACTATCGGAAAGCAAAAGATGGAAAGCTATAAGGAGTATATTAATTATATTTCTGTTGCTTGTGCTGAAAGAGAAAATGAATTCGATGGTGTTTCACTTGATAAGCTAAAAACTGATATGGTTAAAATCGAGAAGGAAGAGGATATACTAGCTAACCTAGCTAAGTATGGTATTGAGCTTTCTGATAGATTAACAAAGGAAGAATATTTAGAGTATATCGAATATTCATTAAGCGTTAATGGAATTGAATACGATGAGGATGAGCTTTCAGCAAAGAGCTTAGCTGAATTATCTACATTCGCAAGAAGAAATAATATTGAAATGCAACCAAGCATGGATAAGCAAATGCTTGTTGATTATATGATTTACTATTTATCAGGCTGTGAAATTTTAAAAACAAGTATTGAGAATTTCATTATTCCTGATGAAGTTAAGCCTCTAGAATTCAAGGTTGATATGGAAAGCCTATCAAGATTTAATGATGAGGATAGCGAAGCAGTTAAAGTCATTAGTTACGAGGGTGATGAGGCTGATAAGGAAAAGCTTGATGAAATATTAAATGATTTAAATAATATTCCAACTAAGTTTATTGACCTTGAGGAATCACCTGAAATTAAGGCTCCACTTTTACCAGGCTCTGTAACTGAATCAGCTCCTTATGTTGATGAGAATGATGAAGAAGAGGAAATTGAGCCAGCTGAATTAAATGATGCTGAAATTCAAAGCATGATTGATGCTGAATTAAATAAGAATAAAAAGGAAGAAGATCCAGTTAAGATTAGATTTAATAATTTTACTAAGAATGAAGAATATGGATCTAAGAGATTAAAGAATTTAGGTAAGATACCTGCAGGAAGAATATGGGCAATCGTATTAACTTGTGTTGGTCTTGCTTTAATCGGATTTGCAATTTACGGAATTGTTAGAGTAATCTAGTTATTCCTTAGAAAGGGAATTAGCCATCTTGGCTAAGAGTGATAAAGATGGGTGAAGTAAAGTATACCCCAATGATGGAACAATATTTAGATATTAAAAAGGACTATAAGGATTCTATAGTCTTTTTTAGGTTAGGCGACTTTTATGAGATGTTCTTTGATGACGCTTATACTGCATCAAGAGAGCTAGAGCTTGCCTTAACTGGTAAGGATGCTGGTGCTAAAGAAAGAGTTCCTATGTGTGGTATTCCATATCATGCCGCAAGTGAATATATAGAAAAGCTAGTTCAAAGAGGATATAAGATTGCAATCGTTGAGCAAATTGAAGATCCTAAAACTGCAGTTGGTATAGTAAAAAGAGGAGTAATTAAAATTATCACTCCTGGTACTATTACATCTGGAATTAGAGAAAAGGATAATAACTTTATCGCATCTATTATGTATAAGAATAGAGAATATGTACTATGCTATTCAGATATAACAACAGGTGAAGGTTATTTATCACTATTCAAATCAATTGATTTATTATTAAATGAGCTACTTGCTTTACACATTAAGGAAATAATTATTGATTCATCATTTAATAATAAATATCTATTTGAATTCGTTAAGAATAATCAAATAACAATGTCAATTGAGAATAACTTTGATATTGATGAGGATTTAAAGTATGTTTGTAAATCAATTGATGAAAAATATCAAAAGTCAATTGGTATGCTAATTAACTACTATAAGGAAACTCAATATCAAAAGCCACTTTTTTTTAAGGAATTTAAATCATATATATCTGAATCTTATTTACACTTAGATGCATTTACTAAGAAGAACCTAGAGCTTACTGAAACATTAAGATTATCAAACAAGAGTGGCTCTATGCTATGGCTCATTGATAAGTGTAATACAGCAATGGGTTCTAGATTAATGCACAAATGGTTAGATAAGCCACTTGTTGATAGAACTGAAATTGAAAAGAGATTAGACTTTGTTGAAAGCTTTATAGAGTCATTTGATATAAAGGATGAAATAAAGCAAATATTTAAGAATGTATATGACCTTGAAAGAATTATTGCAAGAATATCATCTAATACAGCTAATGCTAAGGATTTAGTATGGCTAAGAAGAAGCTTAAGAGATATTCCAAAGCTAAAGGAATTAGTAGCTAATCTAAATCCACATGCTAAGGAATTAGCAAGTCAAATTAATCCACATGAGGAATTATATACATCATTAGAAAAAGCATTAGTAAATGATCCACCACTTTCAGTTAAGGAAGGCGGATTAATTAATGATGGATTTAATGCTGAGCTTGATGAGGTAAGAAACCTATCTCGTAATGGTAAGGCTTGGGTTATGGATTACGAAAGACAAGAGCGTGAGCGTCTTGGCATAAAAACTCTTAAGGTTGGATATAATAGAGTAACTGGCTATTATATTGAAATATCTAAGGGTGCAAATCAATCATTACCTGAGGATCTACATTACACAAGAAGAGCAACTCTTGCAAATAGCGAAAGATATATCTCTCCAGAATTAAAGAAATATGAAGAGGCTATCTTAAATGCTAAAGAGAAGATTGAATCAATCGAATATGATATATTTGTTAATTTAAGATCTTATGCAAATAAGTTTGTTAAAAGCTTACAGGATTTAGCAACTATTATATCAGAGCTTGATTGTTATATTTCATTATCTGATATTGCAGTTAAATATAATTATGTAAGACCAACATTTAATGATAAAAGAGAAGTTAATATAGTTGATGGCAGACACCCAGTATTAGAATCAATTATTGGTTCTGATTATATTGTTAATGATGTTGTAATAAATAAGTTTAATACAATAATCATAACAGGACCTAATATGAGTGGTAAATCAACTTATATGAGAATGCTTGCAAGTATTATTATCCTTGCCCAAATTGGTTCATTCGTTCCAGCTAAGGTTGCTAACCTTTCAATATTTGATGCAATATATACTCGTATCGGCGCTTCAGATGATATGGTATCTGGTCAATCAACATTCATGGTTGAAATGAGTGAAGCTAATTATGCTATTTCAAATGCGACTAAGAATAGCTTAGTTTTATTTGATGAAATAGGAAGAGGTACTGCAACATATGATGGTATGGCTCTTGCAGAGGCTATATTAGAATATATTCATGAAAAGGTTGGATGTATTACATTATTCTCAACACATTATCATGAATTAACAGCATTAGAAGGAAAGCTTTCTAGACTTAAGAATGTTCACGTTGAGGCAAAGGAAACTTCAAATGGTGTTGCGTTCATGCATAAGGTTATAGATGGCCCAACTGATAAATCTTATGGTATTAATGTTGCCGAGCTTGCTGGGCTTCCTAAATCATTAATATCAAGAAGTAAAGCTATACTAAATAGCTTAGAGGAATCTTCAAACAAAGAAAAGATTAAGCTTAATCTATTTAACTTTGATGATTTTGATAATAAAGAGGAAGTAAAAGAAGAATCTTTAGCATCAAAAATTAAAGCTAGATTAGATGAGCTTGATGTTAATAGAATATCTCCTATAGATGCACTTAATATTTTAAATGAGCTAAAGGAGATGAAATAGTGGGTAAGATAGTAAAGATGACACCTGAGCTTTCTAATATGATAGCAGCAGGTGAGGTTGTGGAACGTCCATCAAGTGTTGTTAAGGAATTACTTGAAAACTCTATTGATGCTCATTCAAAAAATATTAAGATCTATTTATTAAATGGTGGACTTGATGAAATTAAAATAATAGATGATGGAGATGGAATGGATAAGGATGACGTTGAAATGTCATTTATTCCACACGCAACATCTAAGATTAAGAATGCCTATGATTTAGCAAGACTTCATACTCTAGGCTTTAGAGGTGAGGCAATCGCATCTATTTCTATAGTATCAAAGATGGAAATTACATCATCAGCCGATGGAGTATCAGGCTATCAGGTTTTATATAAGGCAGGCGTTAGAAAAAAAGGAGAGCTAGTTAATTCTAATAAGGGTACAACTATTACAGTTAATGAATTATTCCTAAACACTCCTGCAAGATTAAAATATATGAAGAGTGCAAAGCAGGAATTATCCTCAATTATGTACTATATTGAGAGACTTTCTATTGCACATCCTGATATTAGATTTTCAGTTTATTCTGATAATCGTTTAGTATTCCAAACATCAGGCTCAAATAAGATGAATAAATTGCTATACGAATTATATGGACTGGATGCATCTAAGAACTATATGGATTTTAGCTATGTATCAGATGGATATAATGCGCATTTAGTTATGCTTAAGCCAGTTATTTATAGATCAAATAAGCTAGAAATAACGTTAGTTATTAATGGTAGATTTGTTAAAAACTATAATATCATTAATAGTATAGTTGAAGCATATGATACATTCTTACCTATTGGTAAATCACCAGTTGGTATATTTTACTTAGAAATAGATCCACTTTTAGTTGATTGTAATATTCATCCTAATAAGGTTGAAATTAAAATCAGTAATGAAAATGAGATTTGTAATCTAGTAAAAGAAAAAATAAGAGAGGAATTAAAAAAGGAAACATTAATTCCTGAAAGAAAGATAGATACTAACATTGGCTATAAGAATACAACAATATTTGAAAATATGCCAAGTGAGGTTATTAAAGAGCCTGAATTTAAATATGAGCCAAGTATTTCATCTGATGTTGAAATAAATCAAGAAGAGAAGATTATTGAAAAGCCTGTTGAAAGACCAATAGAGGCAATTAAGGAAGAAACTTTAGAGCCTAAAAGAAAGCTTCCAATATTAGAATATGTTGGTTCAATCTTTGGTACATATTTAATATTCCAAAATAGTGAAGGCATGTATTTAATTGATCAGCATGCTGCGGCTGAAAGAGTTAATTATGAGAAATATTTAAAAATATTATCAAATCCTAATCAGCCAACAACAGACTTATTAGTTCCAATTATTGTTTCATTTTCTAAAAGTGAAGCATTATTCTTGGAGAATAATTTAGATGCATTTGATAATATTGGATTTAAATTAGAGCAAATTGGTGATTTAGATTTTGCAATAAGAATGATTCCATTATGGGCTAAGATAGATAATTTAGAATCTATTATTTATGATATTCTATCTAAAATGATAGATGAGAAGAAGGTTGATGTTATTTATTTTAGAGACCATATTGCAAAGCAAATTAGCTGTAAGGCATCAATTAAGGCAAACCATACTATTTCAAGAGTAGAGGTTGATGCGTTAATCTCTAATTTAAATAAGTGTGACAATCCATTTACTTGTCCACATGGAAGACCAACAATTATTAAGATAGATATAAACGAATTAGAAAGAAAGTTTGAAAGGATTCAAAGATAATGAAAAAGGTTATAGTTGTAGTAGGTCCTACTGCAGTTGGTAAAACTAAAATTTCAATAGAGCTTGCTAAACACTATAACATTCAAATTATTTCTGGAGATAGCGTAAGTATCTATAAAAGATTAGATATAGGTTCAGCAAAGCCGAGCTTAGAAGAGATGGATGGAGTAAAGCATTATTTAGTTGATATACTTGATCCTAAGGATGAATATAGTGTTTGTGATTTCCAAAGAGATGCAAGAAAGATTATAGATGAAAATGAATTATCTTTAATTTGTGGTGGTACTGGACTTTATATCGAATCAGTTTTATATAATTACGAATTTGAAGCTAAGAAAAGAGATTTAGATTTCTATAAGAAGTATGAAGAATATAATAATGAGGAATTATATAACATTTTACTTTCTTTAGATCCTAATATTGATAGAACTAAGCTTCATCCAAACAATAGAAAAAGAGTATTAAGAGCAATTGAGGTATGTCTTGATTTAAATAAGTCAATTCATTCATTCGATAAGAAAAATGAAAAGATGTATGATTATTTCATTTGCTATTTATCATCTGATAGAAGTCTTTTATACGATAGAATCAATAAAAGAGTTGATAAGATGATTGAAGATGGCTTAATCGATGAGGTTAAAAGATTATACGATGATGGAATAAAGCCTCATGCGATAGGATATCAGGAATTCGTTCCTTATTTTGAAGGAGAAAAGGATTTAGATACTGTTGTTGATGAAATAAAGAAAAACACAAGACATCTTGCTAAGCGTCAAGAGACATGGTTTAAAAATCAAATGGATAGTCATTTCTATATAGTAGATTTTGATAATCCTTCTAATACAATAGAAAAAATAATAAAGGATATTGATGGGTGGTTATCATGAATATTTATTTAATAGGAATGCCAGGCTGTGGAAAAAGCAC
>JAEEHU010000167.1 GCA_016280975.1 Acholeplasmatales bacterium
TCATCAATCTTAGATAATTCTTGATTTAAATCATCTAAATTAATATTTAAATTAAGTACATTCTCTAAATCATTTTCAACAATGAAGGCTTGCTTTTCCTCGCGCTTTTTCATTAATGTTTCAAATAAATCATTTTGATTTCTAAGGTGAGTATTTAATTCACCAATCATTTCTTCTGCGTTTAACGCAGTTGTTTTAAATTGCTTTAGGAAATGATTAATATCATTATCTAGGGCGATAATATTCTCCTCTAGCTCTTTTCCACCTAGGGTTACTCTTTCATATTCGTTCTTCCACTCTAAATACTTTTCCTTAGCATTTCTAATAACAAATAGGTTATTTGTAAAGTCAGATGAATATAAATGATATTTAGAGAAGAATTCTCTTAGCTCTGATACTAGCTTATTAGATTCAAAGTCATAGTTCTTAACAGATCCACCAATAATCTTTTCGGTATTCTTTTGGTTCGTTACAATAAATCCTGCAAGTGAACCAATGTAGGCAAATACTGATGCACCCATTAAAGCATAACCAATAATATAAAGATTCATACTCATAAAATATGAAACTCCAACTAAGCCAAGGCCTGCAAGTAATAATAGTGATGCAACTATTACTAAGATTATTCCCACAACTGGCTTTTTCTTTTTAGGTGCTTCTGTATGAGCATCAATTATACCCTTAATTGATTGAAGCTTCTCGATTCTTGCTGAAATCTTCTTTAATTCCTCATCAGATGGAATATTAGTTTCATTAACAATCTTATTTACCTCATCACGCTTATCATAAATATTAGTATTCTTTTGAATAACCTCATATTCTAAGCGCATTGATACTAATCTTTTATATTTATTTCTATAATTAATAATCTCATCCTGAGTAACAACTACTCCATTAAAGATATCATTATTCTTAATTAATGCTTGCTCACTTTCCTTGATATCTAAATCATATTTTTCAATCATATCAATTTTGGCAAGCTTTTCTTGATTCTTACCATATTCAATTATTTGATTATTAATATCCTTTTTCTTGTTAGTTAAGAATTCCTTTTCCTCATCTAACAATTGAATATTATGGCTTACATCAGGTAGGTCTCTAATTGAATCATTTGAAGTTTTAATTTCTTCATTTAAGGAATTAATTTCCTTTTGCTTTTCAGATATTAATCCTCTCTTATCATTAACCTTTAGCATATCCTCTCTTAAAGATAGGATTCTTATAGCTTCATCATAAGATTCATCCTCATTAGTACCACCAATTAAAGATTGTAATTTATTCTCTAAATCTTGATTTAATCCTGTATCAAGCTCACGCTCTGGAATAAATACACTACGTTCAAATGATGATGAGTTTAAATTTAATATAGCCTCACCAATATTTGGCTTATAGTCAACCTCCTTATTACTTTCAATATCATAAATTTTAAAAGTATCTAAGGATGGCTTTATAGGATCAAATGTTCTTTCAATTCTATATTCAGCGTTTTTGAATTCTAGTACTAAAGATCCACCAAATGAGGTTAAATTCTTCCATGGAGTATATTTTACTCTTTCATTCTTATCAAGACCATAAAGCATTGATTTAATGAATACAGTAATAGTTGTTTTACCCCAACCATTTTCCTCATTAATAGAATTTAATTTAGAATCAAATACATATTTATAATTAGATAATTTACCAAAGGAATCGATATATAAACTTAAAAGCTTCACTATAACGCCTCCTTTAATAAGGCTCTAATGCCATATTCAATTATCTTACTTTTTTCTTCATCAGTTAAATCTGATGCCATAACCTTTCTAATGAATTCACCCTTTAAGGAAATATCATTCTCATAATCCTTAGGGTTAACATTAAGGTGTGTCTCATCAATAATATTTACATAATAATATTCACTAGATAAATATTGTGATATCTCATCTAAATTTAAGCTTGTATCAAGTGAGTATCCACCTATTAATCTAAGTGTAAGCATATCAGCTTCTTTAACCTCACTTAAATTATTTTGGATACTTCTTTTAACATCAAATAATGTTTCTAGATTAGTAATATCAAATTTGATATCATATGCTATTCTTTTCGCAAATGGGATGAATTCATAATTTAAATCATCATTAATATTAATTAGAACAAATCCCTTATTTCCTATTTCAGATACATTATTAGCCTCTAGCATTCCAGGATATACATAAACACCCTCTGAATCTAGTTTATCAGATTCATACTTATGTACTCCGCCTAAGGCTAAATAATTAATATTCTTATTCTTTAGCTTAGCTAAATTTATTTCAGTTTCAGTATCTCCATACATCATAACTATATTAATCTTATTAGGAAGTAATTCTAATGCATCATAATCATAGCTATTTTTATAATTAATACCTGTTATAGTAACATTGTCATATTCAAGTGTATAAAACTCATTATCAAATAATTTAAGGTTTGAAGGTAATATATCTAGTGATGCGACAAAGGCCTTATCGTTAGGTGAGGCAACAAATAAAAATTCAATATCAGGATTTTTTAATATTGAATCAATAATTTGATCTTTTGTCTTACTTGTAAAATTATCAGAATCGAATAAATCACCAGAAATAATAATCTTATCTACCTTTAATCTATTTGCGTAATCACAAACATTAGCGAAATTAGATACTAATTCCTGTAATCTTTCCTTTTGAAGATATGGTAATAATCTTGAATCAACTAAAGAATCAAGATGCAAATCTGCAATATGTATAATTTTCAAATCGACCACACCCCCTTAAACCATAATATAATTATACTATATAAGTAGTATAATTTCGATAATATAAAGATTAAAAATAAAAAAAACTTTCATGAAAATTCATGAAAGTAAATTCCTTATTATTTTTCTGTTTTAATTACTTCAGTATAAGCCATAATAAGTGGTCCAACACCCTTGGCATCATTTTCTACAACTGGCTCTGAAATATAGTATTCATAAGTACCATCACGTCTTAAATCCTTTTCAGGTCCTAAACCTGCAACTAAGCAGATTCCACCTAAATTTAAGTCGCCATCTTCTTTTACTGATAAGTATTTGTTACAAATACCATCAAATATTTCTAGACCAATCTTCTTGTATCTTGGAGGTAATGCCTCAAGTCTTACACCCTTTAGAATTGCATAGGCAATCATAGCTGAACCTGAAGTTTCTAGATAGTTACCTTCTCTTCCTGGGAAGTTAGGCACTTGATAGAACATCTTTGATTCGCTATCTTGATATTTTAAAATACCATCAATTGTTTCCTTTAATAATGCCTTAATAGTTGCGTATTCATCATACATTTGTTCATCCATGTAATCTAATACATCAACAAGGGCAACAGTAAACCAACCAATTGAACGTAACCAATAATTCTTAGATAAACCAGTCTTCTTATCAGCCCAGAATAATTCGCGGCTGCTATCATATCCATGATAATATAGCTTATCAGTTTCATTGAACATTAGCTTTCTAACATTCTTGAATTGTTTAACTATATCTTGATAGTTCATCTTTCCTCTTAAAGTTTGATATCTAGTATAGAATGGTTGAGCCATATATAAACCATCAAGCCAAACTTGATTTGGATATATTTTCTTATGCCAGAAGTTTCCTTCCTTTGTTCTTGGATGAGTCTTAATTTGAGTGAATGTAAGTTCAATTGCCTTATCATATTTAGGATTTCCTGTAATATCAAGTAAATCAAAAAGAATTCTTGATTCACAAATATCATCAGTTGAATACTTTTGTGGATCATATCCTAAAATAGTACCATCATCATGAACATAATAATCAGTAAACTTCTTTACAAAGTTGATATATTTTTCGTCTTTAGTTGTCTTATATAGTTCAATTAATGATGTCATCATACAGCCATCAATATAATTCCAAGCTGGCTTTTTACCATGCTTGATTGACTCGATATTCCATAGTGGCATATCAGGTGTTGATGTCATTAATTTATCTATATACTTATCAATAATAGCGTTCATTTTTTAACCCCCCCCAATTAAACGTAGGTAGTCTAATTATACTTTAAATTCAAATTTTAAACAAGCAAGTATCAATATTTATCTATCAAGTGGCCAAATATCATTAAAATATGTGTCATATAATTCATATATATCATCAAATTCAAATATCTTAAGCTTTTTGTGAACCTTAGTTACCTGCCACTGCTTAACATTATAGCTTCTTGGGATAGGTAAATATTTTACTCCCTTATTAAAATGCTTAATAACTGTATCAGGCTTAACACTTCTTTGTTCATTAAACTTCATAGGTAAATATAATCTTTTTTTAGATAATCTATAAAGTGCAGTTTGATCTGCGAAGAATAGCTTTTTCTTATTTAAATAATCAATAGCTCTTTCAAATAGTCTTGTCTCATTACACATTTTGACATTTATATACATAGAGCCTGAATTAAAATAATCTGCCTTAAGCCAGTTTCTTCCTAAATAATCTAGTGATACTCCCATCTCATAATTACTTATATCAATATCGTTATAAACTGATAGTGAATTATAGCACATAGTATCACAATCAAAATATAATAGATAATCACAAGTGATATATCTTAAAGCAAATAATCTAATTAAAGATGCTGGTGTATAAGGTGGCTTTCTATTTGGTGAATTTAAAAATTCACGAGTGAAATCTTCACTTATATCATAATAAACCATCTTTGATTCTGGACTTAGGATTTTAACAACATCATAAATTTTATCAAAATAATCCTTAGATAATTTTTCAGCCTTATCCCAAGGACATGCCATAGTCATAATATGAAATGTAATTGGCTCTTCTGTTTTCTTTAGGATAGATAGTATTCCTAAGGCCATACCTCTAAATACATATTTATTTCCAGTGAATAATACATTAAGCATCCTTATTCACCTTCCTTTTACCAGCTATATTAAATGAAATATAAGTTATAAAAGATAAAATCATTAAAACATAGTATGTTAAAAATCTCCATAATACCATTCCTGTAACACCTACAGATGATGAAATAGCACCGAAGGCTGTAATTGTAAATATAGTTGTGAAGGCAAATTCAATACCTCCAGTACCACCTGGGGTTGGAACCCATACCATTGTTGTTATAGCAAATGATGATGCAAGCATAATTAAAGGAAGTACATTCCAACTAACATCTACACCAAGTGCTCTTAAAATAAAGAATGGCATTACATAATAGAATGCTAAAGATATTATTCTAAGTAAAATAGCACCTATAAATGTAAGTGGGCTTTTTAAAATCATCTTAGCTGCGATTTGAGTATTCGCACAATATTCCTCAAATGCAGGAATTGACTTTTCTACATATTTACCAATGAATTTCCATTTACATATTAATCTTAAAATTGAAACTAGCCATTTTCTTACAAATGAGCAAGTGCAAATAAGAATAATAAATGCAAGAGTAAATAAATTCATCGCAAATCCTAGGATTATCATCCAACGAGTCGCATCTGTGAAATTAGCACTAAATTGTCCATAAAAGAATAATGATACTATTGCATAAATATTTGTCGCAACTAAAAATGCGATAAAGTTTGTGGCAATAATACCAGTTGATTCACTTGGCTTTACCTTACGTTTTGTATATAGATATACCTGAATTGGTTGACCACCAGTTGAAAATGGTGTGATACCATTAAAGAAATGCTCTGTCGCGCCAATAAAATAGCTATCTATAAATGATGCCTTACATTTACTTCTTTTTGCGATTAAGCATGTTGATAATGGATATGTTAAAAAATAGATAAAAAGACAAATAACAGCATACCACATATTAACACCATCAACGTGTGCAAGCTCATTTATTGTTGCGTTAAAGTCATTGAAATTAAATATAACAACAAATGTTACTACTGTTGCTAAAAGTGCAATTAAAACCCAAATGATATGTTTCTTTCTATTTGGCTTTTTTTCATCTTCAGTAGAATCTGTACTATCTTGTACTTCAGCTACTTGAGTTTCAGTAGCTTCTACTGTTTCTACATTTTCTTCGTTATCAACAATAACTGGAGTATTATTATCGTTATTTAATTCTTCATCTTTGATATCCATAATAACACTCCCTTTCTTTTACTCTAAATTCTTCATAAACTCCATAAAGTATTCTGGAATCTCTGAATCAAATTCCATCCATTTACCTGTCTCAGGATGGAAAAAGCCAATTGTTTTTGCATGTAAGAATTGGCCACCCTCTTCTGTTTTTCTTCTACCATAGGTAGGATCTCCAACAAGTGGGTGATTAATATAGGCAAGATGAACTCTTATTTGATGAGTTCTTCCTGTTTCAAGCTTACATTCAATATAAGTATAATCCTTAAATCTTTTTAATACTCTAAAATTAGTGATGGCATTTTTACCATTTTTATCTACTGCCATCTTTTTTCTATCGTCCTTACTTCTAGCAATAGGGGCATTGATTCTACCTCTATCCTCCATTATTACACCATGAACTAAGGCATGATAAATTCTATTACATTTATGCTCTTTTAGTTGCTCTGTTAATGACTTAGATGCTACATCATTTTTAGCAATCATAAGAAGTCCTGATGTATCCTTATCAATTCTATGAACTATACCTGGACGATATACACCATTAATTGTAGATAAATCATCAAGCTCATATAACAATCCATTAACAAGTGTATTTTCATTAACACCCGCACCAGGATGAACAACCATTCCCTTTGGCTTATTTATAACGGCAACATATGAATCCTCATAAACGATATTTAAATTCAAATCCTGTGCCTTTAAATCAAGTGATTCAGGCTCTGGGAAATCAATTTCAATAACGTCATCCTTTTGTACCTTATATGATGGCTTAACTGATTGACCATTTACAAATACGCATCCATCTTCTATTAACTTTAATAAATGGCTTCTTGATTCATCCTTTAGTATAGTTGCTAAAGCCTTATCAACTCTTAAGCCTATAACCTCTTCAGTTATTGAAATCTTATCCATAAAATCACCTATTCTGTAGGCTCATCGAAATCCTTGTTTTCCTTTGCCTCGCTATTTATTTCTTTAATATCTTTCATATTCATAGTATTTTCTTCTTTTTTAAGATTTGCAAATTCAAGCGATTTTGCTTTCTTTCTTTTTCTTTCATAGAAGAATAGATAGTTAATAACAAAAATAATTAAACCTATAACTAAGAATATATCTGCAACATTCATTGTTACATGAGTTTGCTTTCCTCCTGTAAAGAATGAAATCATTGCATCAAACCAAGTCATATTGAACATATCAACAACGCCGTTTGCGCCAAATAGTGTAATAAATCTATCGTATAGATTACCAACACATCCAGCAAGTGCCATAGTTATTGATATTGCACCAACCTTATCTCTTTTCCAATCGTTTCTAGATGCTACAAACATTAAAATGATTGAGGCTACAGCTGAAATTGAAACTAAAATAATAGATCCGCCACTATCGGCACCTAAGCCAAAGGCTGCGCCCTTATTAAATTGCTTTTCCATATATAGGAAATTAGGTATTATTGTTATTTGTTGACCCATTCCTATAAATTTAACTGTTACAAATTTAACTATATGATCAATCATATAGAATAAAAAGAACATTAATACTGTAATACCCATTAATAAACCACTCCTAAAAACATTAGAAAAATAATTATCATTTCAAATAGTGAAACTGAAATTATAAATAACAGTAAAGATATTTTCCATAAGCCCTTAACTCTTTTTTTAGATATCATAACATTTACAAATGTTTCAAGTAATGTTATGAATATCGCTAAAGATAAGCCGATTCCAAACGCGATTGCGATAGTAAAATCCTTATAGATTAATAAATTAATTAAAAATACAACTGGTCCTGAAATAATAAATAGTGAAAGCACTAAAGATGACATAAACGCAACAAAGTATTCTTTAGAGTCACATTCATCCTTAAGTTTAGTTATTAATTTAAATGACTCAATCATAATGCCTCCAAATAATCTACAGCATCCTCAAAGGTTTCAACCATAACAAGCTTCATATTTTTATGATTGATGCTATCGTAGACCTTCTTTGCTTCTTCGTAATTATCCTTTGGACAGAAAAAGATATCGATATTATCATCTACTGCTGTTGGTACCTTTTGAGCTATACCACCAATAGCACCAACCTTACCATTATATGAAATAGTACCTGTACCTGATATCTTTAATCCATGTGTTAAATCAGCCTCAGTAATTCTATTATAAATAGATAGTGCCTGTAATAATCCACCAGATGGACCACCAATCGCATTATCCTTAAATTTAACCTTTGGTGATATTGTATCCATATTTATTTCGTATTTTGAATAACCATAGAAATTATTATCAGCAGTTAATACGAATTCATATTCAACACCATTACGTTCAACTACATATCTATCATTAACATATCTACTATTTAAAGCATTTCTAAATCTTTCCTCATCAGTATAAGATATTTCTTCACCATTATAGATATGAGGATATACCTTAACTATATGATCTCCTACTCTAAATAGAGATGTTTGATTATACCAAGTTACATAATATCCATCAAAATAATAATCAATTGAAACATTATTACCTGTTGAGATAGCTTTGTTATAAGCCATAACGATTGATTCATTTATGCTTGAATAATATTGAATCTTTCCAGCATCATATGATTCCTTATCAGTAATATGATTTGAACCTGTAGTTGTTGATGTTGATAATTCACCCTTTGCAATTGTTAAATCATTTTCTACTAAAATATTTTGAAGGATTGTTGAATGATTAAATGAAATTACATAGATGGTTGAAAATGAACCCTCTTCCTTATAATCAGTTTCAATATCTAAAACTGAATTGAATTTCATTGTATCTCCCTTTAATGTCAAATAACTATTTGTTCTAGTTGTTCCCATAACAATTAAAGGAACATTAATTATTAAAGCAATAAGTATAACAACCCAAAATCTTTTAAAAAAGTATTTTAGGCTACTTAACATTCAAGAATACCTCTATTTCCTTCATTTGCTTATAATCAATTCCAGCTGCGTCAAGCATTCTTCTTGAAGCAACAGTTGATGTATCATTTCTATATTTATCACTCATATAAACGATATGAGATATTCCAGATTGAATAATTAGCTTTGAGCATTCATTACAAGGGAATAAAGATACATATAATGTTGAGCCCTTTAAATTAGCTGATGAATTTAAAATAGCATTAGCCTCTGCGTGTACTACATAAGGATATTTAGTATTTATTTGGTTAGGATCTGTTTTACCCCAAGGGAACACATCATCCTCACAGCCTCTTGGAAAGCCATTATAACCAATTCCAATTATTCTTTTATCCTCATTTACAAGACAAGCTCCAACTTGTGTATTTGGGTCTTTACTTCTTTTGGCAGAAAGTAAGGCAACACCCATAAAATATTCATCCCATGAAATATGCATTCTAATCACTCCTTAAATGATAAATCATATTTAATTATATCAAAGATATAACCTACGTTCAAATAAATAAATCACTACAAAACAAAAAAGCCTTTTTCAAGGCTTCATATTTTATTAAATTTTCAAATTTAATCATTTAATATATCTTCTTCAAAAAAGAAGTAATCCTTTCTCCTTACAATGATAGAGTCAATCACATATCCTCTATCTGTAACTTGAATTACAACCTCATAGAATGCTTCATCTTCAAGGAAATTATGAGAAAAATAATTAGCGCCCTGATAAAAGATTCCTAAATATTTTGTTTTTAATAAACTATCTAAAACTTGACCAAAATCTTTTTCATCTCTATATGGCTCATAGATTTTTGCGTCGTCATAGCCAAACTCACGAATTAGCTCTCTTCTTTTCTTTCCAGAAAAAATAATGCTAGGTAATTCTGGAAGTTTAAATCTACCTATCCAGCTAATATTTTTTGTGGTTCTTTCTTCAAGTGGCATACCACAATAATAATCATCTAAAAGATCATATATTTCTTCCATGATTACAGCATCAGCTCCATCATTGCCATAAACCATAGAAATAACCTCATACTTATTCTTATTACGCTTGTAATACTCCAAAGCCTTCTTCTTTTTCTTAAAGAGATTATTTAAAATCTCATCAATAGCGATACTTCTTAATTGTTCTAATTCCTTAGAAATACTATCTAAAACTTCTTTTGCCTTATTTTCTATCATACTTATACCTCTTCTAAATTAATAATTACTTGAATTTTTGTTTTGTGATCTTTCGACATATTCTACTCGATCAAGGTGTTGTTTTTTTGACGTGCTTTCAACCACCTAAGGCAACGCACGCTTTGCACAAATGTGCATATTCAATTTGTACGCAACTGCCTCCTCCTTAAAAGGCATTTATATTTGCATTATTAGGTCCATGAAATTATAGACTTTTATTGCCCCATTCTCTTTAGGGGACCATAATGCAAAAAAGGACCCAGTTCTGGCATTATATCTATAATCCCATTACTAAGTCCTATCTCACCATTTTAAATTTTTTAGAAAGGAGGCGCCGGTTTTAAAGGTTATACCGGCAAACCATAAGTTTATGTAAAATATAAGATTGCCTTATATTTAAGCTCACTATGAGGGCCTCCGTGCCCGTAGTATTTCAATTATAATGATTTCCTATTAAATGTAAAGTGTTTTTAAAAAATATTTATTATTTTACATACAAAAATAAAAAAGGCTCTTGTAAGCCTTTATAAACTATTTGGAGCCACAGAACGGAATCGAACCGTCATCATATGCATGGCAAGCATAGGTACTAACCGTTGTACTACTGCGGCATTTTTCAAATGCAAGATAATTATACCAAACTTTAATAATAATGCAAGTGATTTTTTTAAAAAATTAGTGGTGCCGACTATAGGAATCGAACCCACAACCTACTGATTACAAGTCAGTTGCTCTACCAATTGAGCTAAGTCGGCAATTAATGGTGGAGGACAACGGGCTCGAACCGCTGACCCTCTGCTTGTAAGGCAGATGCTCTCCCAACTGAGCTAGTCCTCCA
>JAEEHU010000168.1 GCA_016280975.1 Acholeplasmatales bacterium
AATTTTAGCACCATTATCAGCGATATAAGGCTTTGGTACAACAAATGTTTCACCATGACGTTGATTAAATCTTTCTGCGATATCACGAGTTAATTCTAGATGTTGTTTTTGGTCAACTCCAACTGGAACTATATCTGTATCATAAAGAAGAATATCTGCAGCCATTAAAGTAGGATAAGTAAGAAGACCAACAGAAACACCTTGTGTTTGCTTTTCTTTTTTATCCTTAAATTGAGTCATTCTTTCAAGCTCGCCAATATATGATGTACATTGTAATACCCAAGCAAGCTCGGCATGCTCCTTAACCTCTGATTGAATAAATATGTGAACCTTTTTAGGATCAAGGCCACATGCTATATATAAAGCAACTAATGACTTAATATTTTTTCTTAATGCTTCCTTATCTTGTGGAACAGTAATAGCGTGCATATCAGCTATAAATACTAAGAAATCAGTGAAATCTGGAGAATCTTGTAATTTAACAAAGTTCTTTACTGCACCTAAATAATTTCCTAGTGTTATAGATCCACTTGGTTGTATACCAGATAAAAATCTCATAAAAATCCCTCCAATTTTATATTAAAAAATAATCCAAATTTGGATTATTTTCTATTATCATAAGCTCTTTTTGATTTTCTAATTGATTCTTTAAAATCAATATTGTAATCCTTAAGAAATTGCTCGAATGATAATGTTCCTTCTTTTACATCATCAACCTCGTACTCAATTTCATAATCAGTTTTTCCATAATATTCGCTTTTGTCGAAAAATAATATTCCGTTTTTATAAGGAGTAGAAACTCTATATGTTGTTAATTCAGCGATCTTCTTAACATAATACGGAAGGCCAATAATATTAGCATCAAATCCTTTTTCAAGAAGTTCTAATGCCTTGTCCTTAGATATTAAAATATGAGTCTCATCAGCGCCAACTTCAGCTCTTGTCTTTTTAGTAATTTTATAATTACTTCCCTTTTGTCTAATTCTTAAAACAGTTTTTTCCTGCATTAATTTGCAGTCCTCAGTGTCAAAATAATGATTGACCTGTGCAAACACATTATTATCAAGTCCAAATGCATTAATTAACTCATTGTATTTGTCCTCAGTAATGAACGTTTTAAACTCAATTTCCTTGTTAGCGTACATTAATCTCCCACCCTTATAGTTTTATATCAAAACTATGTATCTATTATCTAATATTTATTCAAAAAAATCAATACTTGTGTTATAATTTCATCAGAATAGGTGTGGTGATTAATATGAAATATGCGATTGTTGCCAAGGAAGATTTAAAAACAAAAGAAGTAAAAGAAAAAGTTTTAAAAGAAATAAAACTAACATATGATGAAAAAAATCCTGATTTAGTTATAGCTTTAGGTGGCGATGGAACTATTATTAAGGCTATTCATAAGTATCCTAAGGCTACTACTTTTGGTCTTCATACAGGTCATTTAGGATTTTATGCAAATTATGGAGTTTCTGATTTAGAGATTTTAATTAATGATATCAATAATAATGAATTCAAGGTTAATGAAACATCACTTATTTCATGTGAAATAGAAACACTTGATGGCAAGAAGATATTTGATAATGCCATTAATGAAATTACTATTGTTACACCACTTAGAACAATGATGGTTGATGTATTAATTGATGATATATTTTTTGAGCGTTATAGAGGAACAGGATTATGTATATCAACTCCAACTGGCTCAACTGCATATAATAAGTCACTTAATGGATCTGTAATAGATTCAAGCTTAAATGTAATGCAATTAACTGAAATAGCAGGTATTAATTCTAATGCCTATAGAACATTATCTTCACCTATCGTTTTAGATGGGAAAAGAACTATTAAATTAGCATCAGGTGCTCATTTTGATGATGTCTTTATTACAGTAGATCATATTTCCTATGATATTAAAAATTTCAAAAGCCTTTATATAAAATATAAAGGAGAAAGCGTAAAAATGGCATATCATAAGTATGAAGGATTCTTAGAAAGAATCAATAGAACTTTTTTAGTTTCTAAAGATTAAGATAAAAACGTTTACATTGAAATCTATAGTTTTATGGATTCTTAATTTATTGAATTTGAGTTATATAGGTGCTAAAATATGAATCGTAAAATTACAGAAACTTTTTTAGGAGGATATTATTATTATGGCTAATGTAAGAGTAGCAATTAACGGATTTGGTCGTATTGGTCGTTTAGCATTCAGACAAATGTTCGGTGCTGAAGGTTATGATGTAGTAGCTATCAATGACTTAACTGATCCAAAGATGTTAGCAAATTTATTAAAGTATGATACTGCACAAGGTGGTTATACTGGAAAGATCGGTGAAAATCTTCACACAGTTGAAGCTGGTGAAAACTACATCGTTGTTGACGGAAAGAAGATCACTATTTATAAAGAAGCAGATGCTAACAATTTACCTTGGGGTGAATTAAAGGTTGATGTTGTATTAGAATGTACAGGTTTCTATACAAAGAAGGAAAAGGCACAAGCTCATATCAACGCTGGTGCTAAGAAGGTTGTTATTTCAGCTCCAGCTGGAAATGATTTACCTACAATCGTTTACTCAGTAAATGAAAAGACTTTAACTCCTGCTGATACAATTATTTCAGCTGCATCTTGTACTACAAACTGTTTAGCTCCTATGGCTGACACTTTAAATAAGTACGCTGCAATTCAATCTGGTATTATGTCTACAATTCATGCATATACTGGTGACCAAATGATTCTTGATGGTCCACATAGAAAGGGCGATTTAAGAAGAGCACGTGCTGGTGCTGCAAATATCGTTCCAAACTCAACTGGTGCTGCTAAGGCAATCGGTCTAGTTATTCCTGAATTAAATGGTAAGTTAATTGGTTCTGCACAAAGAGTTCCAGTTGCTACAGGTTCTACAACTATTTTAGTTGCAGTTGTTAAGGGTAAGGACGTAACTGTTGAAGGTATCAATGCTGCAATGAAGGCTGCTCAATCAGCTTCATTCGGATACAATGAAGATCAAATCGTTTCATCTGATGTTATCGGTATGAAGTATGGTTCATTATTTGATGCAACTCAAACAATGGTAACTAAGATTGATGACGACACATTCCAAGTTCAAGTTGTATCTTGGTATGACAACGAAAATTCATATACAAGCCAAATGGTTCGTACTATTAAATATTTCGCTGAATTAAAGTAATAATAAAATAATTAAAAGATATTGCACTTAATTCTTGCAATATCTTTTTTTCTATTATGGAGATAATTATGACATTTGATGAATTTTTAAAAGAAGAAGAAAAAAAGGATTATTATTCTAAATTAATGGATAAGGTTAATGATGAGTATAAAAATCATATCTGTTATCCAGAATATAATAATATCTTTAATGCATTTAAATATACAAACCTTGATGATATAAAGGTAGTAATACTTGGTCAAGATCCATATCATGAGCCAAATCAAGCTCACGGTCTTGCATTTAGTGTATTATGTGAGAAGCTACCACCATCACTTAAAAATATCTATAAGGAAATGGAATCTGATTTAAATATTAAAATAAATCAGGATGGTAATCTTGATTATTTAGCTAAGCAAGGTGTACTTTTACTTAATACAGTATTAACTGTAAGAGAAAAGGAAGCCAATAGCCATAAGAATTTTGGCTGGGAAATATTTACTGATAATGTTATTAAGCTAATAAATACCTTTGATAGACCAATAGTATTTATATTATGGGGAAATAATGCACAAAGTAAGATTAAATATTTGAATAATCCAAAGCATTTAATAATCGCATCAAATCACCCATCTCCACTTTCTTGTTATAGAGGATTCTTTGGTTCAAAGCCATTCTCTAAAACAAATGAATTCCTAAAGGAAAACAACTTAAGTTTAATTAAATGGAATAAATAACACGAGAAATCGTGTTGTTTTTCTTTATAATAATATTAAATATTATTATTTTTCTTTTATCATATATGAAATTTTAGTATAATTGTAGTAAGGTGGAAATATGGGTAAGGAAGAAATATTAGAAAATGTCAAAAAATTAATAAAGAATCCTTATAATGAATTTATTCCTTGCTGCGAGGATGATACTAGAGTTTATCATGCTTACAACAATATTGAATCAATATATGATAAAGATTCAATTGAATATGAAAATATTAATATCTTTAAGAAATATATCAATATGTCATTTGATGAAATGGCAGAGAAACTCGATGTTGATAAATATCAGCTAGAGAAAATATTTAATTCATTTCAAACTCCATCACTTGGTTTATCTATAGCACTAGGCTTTATATTTAATATTGAGACTAATGAACTTTTAGATATAATAAAAAGACTTGGTTATAAATTTAATGATGGTAGCTTCATCATTATGAAATATTTTATTGAAAATCATATTTATGATATTGAAATATTAAATGAAGCTTTAGTTTCAAATGGCTTTATGTATCTATATAGTAAGAAGAGGTTAAGATGATGCTAAAATATAATTATCACACTCATATGAAATATTGTAATCACGCAAAAGGCGATGTAATTGACTATGTTAAAGAAGCACATAGTTTAGGCTATATTGAGCTTGGTATGAGTGATCACGCTCCAATCCCACTTAACTCAATGACAAAAGAAGAGTGGGAGCATAATTACTGTTCTGAAAATATGACACTTGAAATCTTTGAAAAATATTTAGATGAAATAGAAGATGCTCAAGAAAAATTTAAGGATATGAAGGTATTTAAGGGCTTAGAATCTGAATATTTAGAGGATCATAATATTTGGTATCAAAACCTAAGAAATAAGCTTGATTATATGATATTAGGTCTTCATTTCTTTAAGGATCCTGATACTGGAAAAGTACTTGATACATATCAGGATATGAATAATAAAACTATTTATAAATATTATCAAAATATGGAAAATGCTATTAAATCAGGATTATTTGATTATATAGCTCACCCTGATTTATTCTTATTTAAATATAATGGTAATGATGTTTCAATCTTTGATAAAGATTGTGAAATTGTTACTCGTAAAATTTGTGAATTATCATTAAAGTATGATATTCCACTTGAGATGAATGTTAATGGTATTAGATTTGCAACTGATATGAATGATATTAATAAATGGAGATATCCAAATATTAAGTTCTGGAATATTGCAAGTGAGTATAAGAATTTAAAGGTAGTTATAGGACTAGATGCTCATGATGTTAGCTTATTTCATTCAGAAAATATAGAGAAGGTAATGAATTTAGCTAAATCATTAGGTATAAATATAACAAAATTTGAAGTAAAGAAGTGATATTTATGAAGTATGAAATTAAAAGTGTATTATCTCAAGGATTAGTAATGGGAAACTTAGTTAATGTTTCTTCAATTAATCAGGATGATAATTTTATTTCAGAAGAATATGAAACTAAAAGACTAGTAAAAGCAATCGATAAGACTGTATGTGAGATTAAATCTTTAAAGGAAAAGAATCCTGATTTAGAGGAATATTTAGTTGCTGAAGAATTAATCGCATCAGATCCAGTTTTAAAAGAGAATGCTATTAAGCTAATCAACGAAAAGAAGAGCGCTTGTGTTGCCTTAAGAGAGGTTATGAATGGATATATGGATTCACTTTTAGAGGCAACAAGTGAATATATGCGTGAGCGCGCTCAGGATGTAAGTGATATATTAAATAGATTAATATCTAACCTACATGATAGAGAAACTACAGTTGATGATAATAGCTGTATAGTTTCAGTTGATTATTTATATCCATCATTTTTAATAACACATCGTCAATCAATTATTGGTGTTATTGCTAAAAAGGGTGGCTTTACTTCACATGCTGCTATTATGTGTAGAAGCTTTGACATTCCACTTGTATTAGTTGATGAGGAAACTAAAGGTAATTATGCCATAATAGATGCTAGAAAAGGCTATGTTATCATTGATCCAAGTGATGCTGAAATAAAGAAGTATCATAAGGAGCTTGAATTAAAGAATAAGTATGATAAGCTTGCAATTCCACATTCTGATTATTTATTCTTAGCTAATGTATCAAATAATTTAGATCTAGATAGAGCATTAAATTATAATTTTGATGGAATTGGTCTATATAGAACTGAAATGATATTTATGAATACAGATAGACCATATACATTTGATGAGCAATATCAAATATATAGTGAGGCTGTAAATAAGGCTAAGGATAAGTTCATTACATTTAGAACATTTGACTGTGGTGATGATAAGCAAATATCATATTTAAGATCAGATAAAAAGGGTATTGATAACTATATCAATAACCCAGTTATATTTGAAACTCAATTAAGAGCTATGATGAAGGCAAACACTTACGATAATATGCGTATAATGTTTCCTATGATTGAATCATGTGCTGAATTTGAGTATTTAAGAGATTGGACAATTAAGGTTGCCAAAAGAAATAATTTTAATCTACCTAAGATAGGTATGATGCTTGAAACAAAGGAAGCCTTAGTTAATATTGAATCATTTATAAAGGCTGATTTTATATCAATTGGAACAAATGATTTAACTAAGGAATTATATGGAATTGATAGAGATAATTCAATTGAGGATATTAAATCTCATTTAGATGATTTATTCTACCTATTAAAGCCAGTAGTAGATTTCTGTAATAAGTATGATAAATGCTTATCAGTATGTGGAGAGCTTGCAAGCATTCCAGATATTGCAAAGAAATTCTATGAGCTTGGAATTAAGAATTTATCTGTATCTCCATCTTTAATTGGTTTATTAAATTTATCTTATGAAGAATATAATAAAGTATCCAAATAATACTTGGATATTTTATTTTAAAGGAGAATAATTATGTATGAATTACATCATTTAAAAGGAAATACATATTATATAGATGGTAAGACTAATTGTGGTGTCTACAAATTAAATGATAATAATGATGTCCTACTTTTTGATTGTGGAATGGATACAGATGGTAAATATATCTATGAAACGTTAGAAAATGCTGGTATGCATATTACACATTTACTTTTTTCACATTGTCATGCAGATCATGCTGGAGGATGGAAGTTTATTTATGAAAAAACTCACTGCAAGATGATTGCATCTAAAGTAGAGCGTGGATTTTTTAGAGATGCTAAGCTTGATTTAGGCTTCCTATATGGTGGTTATCCTTTAGATGAATATGATTCAAGACTCATGCATATTGATTCAAATGATGAAATATACGCACTAGATGAAATACCAGAAGGAGTAGAATTCTTTCACCTTCCAGGACATCACTATGGAATGATTGGAATAAGAACTAGTGATGATGTTTATTTCGTTGCGGATACACTTGGTTCAATTGATTTAGTTGAAAGAGCACATATCCTTTTAATATATGATGTAAAGGGATATTTAGAGTCACTTGATTTTGTTAAATCACTAGAGGGTAAAATAGTAGTTCCATCTCATAGTGAGGTGTCAACTCATATTACTCCTGTAGTAGAATATAATAGAAGCAATATCTATGATATTATAGATATCCTACTTGATTATTTAAAGGAAGAGCATAACTGTACTGAATGTACATCTTATATATTTGATTATTTTAAATTAAAAATAACTTATAACAAATATATGTTAATTCTATCAACAATTAGAAGCTATTTATCTTACTTAAGTAATAGTAAGAGAATTAGAAATTATTTTAAGGATAATAGATTAGTATTTATTAATGATTAGGTGATAATTATGGATATGAGAGAAAAGAAGCTAGAAGGAGAAGTAATATATAAGGGTCATGTTGTAAAGCTAGAACGTGATAAGGTACTATGCCCAAATGGTAATGAATCATATAGAGAAATAGTAAGACATAATGGTGGCGCGGCTATTTTATGTGTTACAGATAATGATGAAATAATATTAGAGCGTCAATTTAGATATGCCTATGATGAGGTAATAT
The DNA here is from genome assembly GCA_016280975.1 of Acholeplasmatales bacterium. GTDB lineage: Bacteria > Bacillota_I > Bacilli_A > Acholeplasmatales > Anaeroplasmataceae > Anaeroplasma. The sequence continues at coordinate 7,952 of JAEEHU010000168.1, forward strand.
ATGAAATACCTGCAGGTAAACTTGAGGCAGGTGAAGACCCATATGAGGCAGCCTTAAGAGAGTTTGAGGAAGAAACTGGAAATAAGGCTGAAACCTTAGAGCACTTATGTGATATATATCCAACTTGTGGTTACTCAAGTGAGGTTATTCATATTTACTTAGCTAAGGACTTTATTAAGACACATAATAACCTAGATGATGATGAGGTTATTGAGCTTGAATATGTCAAAATAGACGAAGTAAAAAAGATGATTTTAGATGGTAGAATTAAGGATGCTAAAACCATCTGTGCATTAACTACATATTTATTAAAGAAAGGATTATAATTTTTAAATTATAATTCTTTATTTTATAGTTAGTTTATGTTATATTACGAGTGTTTTTATTTTGAGGTAAGATTATGAGTGTATTAAAGTGTACTGATGTTTCGTTTTCATTTGGAAATAGATTAATACTTGAGGATGCGTCTTTTGTTATGCAAAAGGGTGAGCATATCGGATTAATCGGTTTAAATGGAGAAGGAAAATCAACTTTTATTAAAATGATTACAGGAGAATTAACTCCTGATAATGGAAAAATTGAATGGGCTAAAAGAATTACTACTGGTTATTTAGATCAATATACTAATTTAACTAAGGGTAAAACTATAAGAGAGGTCTTAAGAGAAGCATTCTCTCATATGTATGATTTAGAGCGTGAAATGAATGAATTATACGAAAAGATGACTGATTGTACAGAAGAAGAGATGAATGAATATTTAATAGACGCAGGTGAAATGGCATCTGAGCTTGAGGCATCAGGCTTTTATTCTATCGATTCAACTATTGAAGAAGCCGCGAACGGTCTAGGCTTAGGTGATTTAGGCTTAGATAAGGATGTATCATCACTATCTGGTGGACAAAGATCAAAGGTATTATTAACTAAGCTTATTTTACAAAAGCCAATGATTTTAATTCTAGATGAGCCTACTAACTTCCTAGATGAGGAACAAGTAAACTGGCTTAAGAATTATTTAAATAATTACGAGAATGCATTTTTACTTGTATCCCATGACGTTTCATTCTTAAATGATGTAGTAAATGTAATTTATCATATGGAAGATGGTACCTTAACTAGATATACTGGTAACTATGATAAATACATGGAAATGTATGAAATTGAAAGAAGAAACCAAAATATAGCTTATGAAAAACAACAAAAGGAAATAAAAGACCTACAAGAATTTATCAATAAGAATAAGGCAAGAGTTGCGACAACAGATCTTGCTAAATCTCGTCAAAGAAGATTAGATAAGATGGAAATTATTGATAAGGCTAAGGAACAAATAAAGCCTAATTTCAAATTTAAGGAATGTGGTGCTTCAGGTAAGTTTGTATTTAGCTGTGAGAATTTAGTTATTGGTTAT
>JAEEHU010000169.1 GCA_016280975.1 Acholeplasmatales bacterium
ATAACAAATGATAATTATTATAATAATTTACATAGAATGCATTATAATATATGGTATAAAACAGATGACTATACTAGAAAAAATATAGTTATTGAACCATCAAATAAGGATGATGATGGTAATGTTACCTTCTACTCTTTTTCATATAATCTATTAGATAGATTTATTGAAAGACAAAATCTATATACTGACAAATCATTTACTCTTGATGGAACTAAAATGAATATCAAGTTTAAAATAGCTGATACATCAAGACCAAGAATCGTAAAAACTGGTTATGCATATTCTGAGGATTGGAATATAGTAAATGAAGGATATGAAAAAATAGTAGTTGATGATTCATTCTTAGGTGTAATAGTACCTGAGGGTGTAAGTAATGTTGATATAACATTAAAATATAGTCCAAAGGGCTTTAAGCCAGGCTTATTAGTATCTGGGGCTGGAATATTAATTTACTTAGGAATAACTATTCCATATTTAGTTATAATTATCAAAAAAAGGAGAAACAAAAATGAAGACAATTTCAATAATAGTTCCTTGTTATAATGAAAGTGAAACAATTAACATTTATTATAATGAGACAATTAAATATCTAAATATTGATAATTATAAATTCAATTTTATTTTTGTTAATGATGGCTCTAGTGATAATACACTAGATATAATTAGAGAATTAGAAAAAAATGATGATAGAATCAAATATATATCATTTTCTAGAAACTTTGGTAAAGAGGCTGCCCTATACGCTGGTCTTGAGGCTGCTAAAAAATTAGGATCTGATGCTGCGATACAAATGGATGTCGACCTACAAGATGATCCTAAGATTATTCCTGATATGATTAAGGAATATGAAAATGGTTATAACTTAATTATTACAAGACATAAAAATAGACATGGTCAATCATTTATTAAATCATTCTTCTCTACTACTTACTATAAATTGTATTCTTTCGTAACTAAGAGTAAAAATTTAGCTAAGGGTGCTCGTGATTACTCACTTTTAGATAAAAAGGTAATTGATGCCTTCTTATCTATTAAGGACTACGAAAGATTTACTAAGGGTATGTATAACTTCGTAGGCTTTAGAACTAAGATGATTGAATTTGATTATAATAAAAGAGTTGCCGGAACTACTAAATGGAGCTTTAAGAAGCTATTCCATTATGGAATAATGGGTATGAGAGAATTCTCAAGATTTTACGAGTATATTCCAAAAATCTTTGGATGGATCTTCTTCTTACTATTAATATTTGATACAGTATGGCAAACATATAACCATATAGCAAACGCAACTGAATTCAATTATAGAATATTAATATTTGATGTAAGTATGGTAATGATATTCATTACATTATTCTATATCACAAGATTAATATATGATAATAAGAAACAGCTTCAAAATAGACCGATTTATATAACTGAAGATACAAATATAAAAGAGGATTAAAAATCCTCTTTTTAATTTCTCTTTATTGATTTTAATATATAATATCCTTTATCTCTTTTAACTATTTCAGAGTTACCGAATAGCATATCTAAATGCTCTTTAGATGATGGAGCGCCCTGTTTCTTTTGAATTACAACCCATAATTCTCCACCAACCTCTAAATGCTTATATGCCTCATCATATATTTCAAATACTGTTTCCTTACCTGCTCTAATAGGCGGATTAGTAACTATAGATGAGAATAATAGTCCATCTACCTTTTCGTATAGATCACTATTAAATGCCTTACAATTTGCATGATTAATTTCAATATTTTTTAGTGATAAGTTATATGCACGCTCATTTATCTCGCACATATATACTTCTTTATTATATAGTCTTGATATAGTTATTCCCATAGGACCATAACCAGAGCCCATATCTAATATTGGTAGATTTATATCATTAGGAACGAAATTATTAAGCATTACAAAAGAACCATAGTCGATATAATTCTTTGAAAATACACCACTATCTGTATTAAATTTTAAATTTAATCCTCTAAAATTAAAGTTAAATGAACTAGGATTAGATTCTATATCATCCTGATTCTTTGAATAATAATGACTCATTTTTATCACCACAAATATTCTAGCATAATTAATACTAAATTTATATAAAAATAAAACTGCGAAAATTAATTCGCAGTTTAATAAATTATACTGATCTAAGTTTAAATTACTTAACTTCTACAGTAGCGCCAGCAGCTTCTAACTTAGCCTTTAATTCTTCAGCTTCAGCCTTAGAAACCTTTTCCTTAACTGGTTTTGGAGCTCCGTCAACTAAATCCTTAGCTTCCTTTAATCCTAAACCTGTTACTTCCTTAACAACCTTGATTACACCAAGCTTTGCAGCACCTGCATTTGTTAATACTACATCGAACTCAGTCTTTTCAGCAGCTGCAGCAGCACCTGCACCAGCAGCTGGAGCAGCAGCAACAGCAGTTGGGTCAATACCGAATTCTTCCTTCAT
>JAEEHU010000030.1 GCA_016280975.1 Acholeplasmatales bacterium
AAGCATAATTCCATAGATTGAAAGTGTAGTTGCAAGTGCAATCCATCCTGCACCTGGTAAGAATCCTTCAGCTAAAGCTGTTGCAGTACCTAGAAGTATTCCTTCAGATAGAGCATAAACTACACTAAAATATTTTGATGCTTTTTCAGTTAATCTACCAACGATTGCAGAAATTAAAGCAATAATTGCAGCTCCGATTATTACACCAATAAATACAGGTGTTGTTTCTTGATTAATAAGAATTCTTGGTAAAGCAATTCCTACTGCTACTGCTATACCAACTGTAATAGCAAGTAATATTAAAGTCTTTATTGCAACTCCCTTATATGTTGCATGAGAAACTTCATCATAATACTTTTCGCCAGTATCAATATTTGAAAATAATGGTGTTGTTTTCATTTTTACCCACTCCCCTTTTCAAAATAATTTTACTATATAATTACCTATATTTAAACATATTTTTTCTTTATCACATAATTTTACAAAATTATAGTAAAGCAAATAAGCCCTCTGTTTCTTCTTTATCTTCATCAGGAAGACTACCAAAGAAATGATTTTTCTTAAACTCTTCAACTAAAGTTTGAGAAAGCTTAGTTCTCTTAGATACATCCTTAATAGATGTAAATGGCTTTTCATTTCTCTTTTCTACAATGTCATTAGCAACAGACTCACCAAGCTTATCTACTGCGACAAACGGAATTCTAAGTGCGCCATTTTCTATTTCAAATGTAGTTGCACTTGAGATATTAATATCAACAGGTAAGAATTTAATTCCTCTTAGAGTCATTTCAAGTGCTATTTGTAAGGCTGTAGCGATACCATCATCAGTTGCAGTCTTATCAGGATTATTCTTAATTTCCTCAATCTTTGATTTAATTGCTTGAGGACCACCTAAGAATGCTTGAACATTCCAGCCCTTAGCTCTTTTTGAAAGCCATACACTATAGAATAATTCTGGTGAATAAACCTTAAACCAAGCAATTCTTAATGCAGAGATAACGTATGCGATAGCATGTGCCTTAGGGAACATGTATTCAATTTTAGATAGTGACCAAATATACCAAGCAGGAACATTCTTTTCTTCCATAATTGCTTTATATTTTAACCACTTTTCTAAGCCGCCCTTATGAAGCTTACCCTTACGAACGAACTCCATAATATCAAATGCATATTTAGGCTCTAGACCATATTCCATTAATTGGACCATGATATCGTCACGACATCCAATTGTATCTTTGAATAATACGTCTTTAAATTCAGTTCTACCTAAGAATAATTCCTCTCCATTATTCTGCCATACACCAGTACCATGTGATAGACCTGATACCTTAACTAAATCAGAAAATGATGTTGGATTAATTTCCTTAAGCATACCTTGAACGAATTGAGTACCATATTCAGGTACACCATATGTTGCGATACTTGTTCCTAAATCATTAGGATTAATACCTAATACTTCAGTTGATGCGAATATCTTATATATTTTTTCATCATAAATAGGAATATCTTGAATAGTTGAGAATTCATACTTATCCTGATGTAAGTGTACATAGTCCATTAGTGTCTTAATTAGAGTTGGATCATCGTGTCCTAGTACGTCTAGCTTAAGTAGATTCTTTTCAAATTTATGATAATCATAATGAGTTGTTCTCCAAGCAGAATCCTTGTTATCAGCTGGATATTGAACTGCAGTTACATCATATATATCTACATAATGTGGAACTACAACAATTCCTCCTGGGTGCTGACCTGTTGATCTTCTAATATCAAGTAGATAGCTTGCGATTCTCTTCATTTCGCAGTCACGTAAAACCTTACCTGTTCTTTCACAGTAGCCCTTTACATAACCAAATGCGTTATTTTCTTGAATAGATTGAACTGTACCTGCTCTAAAGGCATTATCAACACCGAATACTGATCTAATATACTCATGTGCTCTTGGTTGATATTCACCTGAGAAGTTTAAGTCTATATCTGGAGTCTTATCTCCTTCAAAGCCTAAGAATGTTTCAAATGGAATATCATGACCATCCTTATTAAGTGGAGCACCACAAACAGGACATACCCTATTAGGTAAGTCATAACCAGTACTTACATTAATAAGTAAGTCTTGGAATTCCTTTTCATTTTCATTTACACCATATGTATTCTTTTCTTCTTCTGTCATCTTAAATGCTTGAAAATGACATTTTTTACATATATAGTGTGGTGGAAGTGGATTTACCTCTGTTATATCCATCATAGTCGCAACTAAAGATGAACCAACAGATCCTCTACTTCCTACTGGATATCCATCATCATTTGATTTTTTAACCATGATATGACTCATATAATAAACTGATGAATAACCATTTGAAATGATAGAATTTAATTCTCTATCTACTCTTTTTCTAACGATTGGATGAGGGTTTTCTCCATAGTATTTGATAACATTATCATTTACTATTTCTCTAACCTTATTAGGAATATTTTCTACATGTAAGAAATTATCCTTAAATTCATCATCCTTTGGTGCGAATGTATCATCATAAAATACATCATATTTTTCAATCATATCAAATATTTTATGAGTATTTGTAACGACTATTTCAAATGCTAAATCCTTATCTAGGAAGCTAAATTCAGATAGCATCTCTTCAGTTGTTCTTAAGTGACAAGATGGAGATTCCTTGAAATCTACTAATCTATGTTGTCCACCACCAATTTTAGGTGATTGAATTAATATATCTCTATATCTTTTTAGATTTGGTCTTAAATAGTAAGCATCAGATGTAGCAACAACAATCTTATTTTCCTCTTTTGCAAGATTAATGATTCTTGTAATTACATCCTCAATTACCTTTTCGCCATCCTGGAATCTTTCAAATAAATGCTTATAGCAAGATGGAGGTGATACCTCTATATAATCATAGAATCTCATAGCTTCTCTTGCTTCTTCAATTGAACGGTTTAATACAAGCTCAAATATTTCACCCATATATCCACCAGATCCAACTAAGATACCATCTCTAAATTGATTAACAACACTCTTTAAAGCCTTAGCCTCTTTTGCAAGGTGTACAGTTAATGCATCAGATACAAGCTTTAGCATATTCTTATATCCCTTTTTATCCTTAGCTAATACTACAAATCTCGGAGAGATATAAGATTGATACAATTTATCCTTATCAATAAGTGAATTTATATCCTTATAGCTATAAACCTTCTTTTGATATAGCTCTGTAAGCATAGTAATAAAGCACAGAGCTGTAACTCTTGTATCATCTGTTGCTCTATGGTGATGCTCTTGCTTAACCTTATAGAATTTAGATAATGATTTTAGACCATATGTTTTAACATCATCAATGTGAAGTGCCTTAAATAGACCTAGTGAGTCAATAACCGGAATATCTCCAACCTCAATACCTAATCTTTTTGCACTTGCTAATACCATACCAACGTCGTATTTAGCATTGTGGGCAACAAGTATTGAGCCTTTTGCAAATTCTAAGAATTTAGGTAAAGCCTCAGCGATTGTAGGTGCATCCTTTACATCCTCATCAGTAATAGATGTTAAGCCTACTACTACCTCAGGAATTTTCATATTAGGGTTAACTAATGTTTCATATTCCTCAACTACGGCTCCTCTATGAACCTTATGGGCAGATATTTCAATAATTCTATCGTATTCCTGAGATAAACCTGTAGCTTCTAAGTCGAATACTACATAGCTTGCTTCTCTTAAATCGATATCAGCACCATCACTATTAAATGTAATGAAATAGCTATCATCATCAACTAAAAGTAAATCACTACCATAGATTGGCTTAAAATCAGCTATTCCCTTACTATGAAGGTAAATATCGATATCTGGAATTGCATAGCATCCATCATTATCAGTTATGGCAATACCTTGCCATCCCCAATCAAGTGCACACTTTAAATAATCTGTTGCTTCAGTTAAACCATCAAGTGCACTCATCTTAGTATGTACATGAAGCTCTATTCTCTTTTCAATTGCTTCATCGTTTGGCTTCTTTTCCTTATGCTCACCTAACACTTGAATATCTACTGTCTTATTAAATAGGATAGTTCTTTCATAAGTATCATATTCAACAATACCAGTTACTCTAACCTCAGTATTAACTTTCACATTTTCAGGGAAAGATTTCTTTTCAACATCACTTGATAGAAATTTCTTAACTAAAATAGTATCAGTTTCATCAGTAACTGAAACATAGGCAATAACCTTACCTGTTTTTAATTCCTTATACTTAATATCAACAACATATCCTTCAATCATAAAATATGTTGGACCGATTGTGTTTTGATATGTAACAATATCCTCGTATGTTAGAGGAATGTTTTTTATACTTGTTTTATTCTTTGGCTTTTCATTTCTATAAGTCTTTTTCTCGTTAGCCATTTCTTTATTAAATTTTATAGCCTCATGAGCTATTCTTTTTTCTTCTTCAAGATGCTTTTCTATTTCACTATTTAATTGATTTATTTCATCATTAATTGAAATAGAATCATCCTTAATTAGCTTAGCTTCAATATTTAAACCAAACTTTAAGAATTCTTTTTTAACACCATCAAGTAGATTTTCAAGTCCAATCGCATCCTTTTGGACTCTAAATGATATTTCATTTTTATCAACAACTATATTATTTGGATTAATAGCTCTATAATGTGGCGAATTAAGTGACAATTCCTTTAAAATCTGATTTAAATAGCCTATTGCTAGGCTATCATTTAAAGTATTATCCTCGTAATCAATATCAATATTGATATCATTTAATCTTAATTCATTTAATATTCCATTTGTATTCTCTTTAAGCAGATAATACTTTTCAAGTGGAATAACATTAGAAAGCTTATAATTAACATTTAAAGATTTAGTTGTGATGTTTAATTTAGCACTTACATTTTTTAAAGTCGCTTCAGGCGATAAAAAATCAAGTTCTTCAATTTTCTCCCTTAAACTCATTAGTTACTGCTCCCTTTTTTTCTAATATGTCTAAATGTTAACTCTGAATATAATACTGGAACTGCTATTGCCACATATTGTAGTATTGAAATATTAAATGCAATAGAGAAGAACATCACAATAAAATATGAAACCATATCATACAAAACTAAAACGATTCTTTTTGAAAGTGGTAGCTCTCCATTTGCAAAATATGAGAATACAAATGCTGCAGCGATACTTATTGCAAAGTAAAACAATATTCTTTGAAGAAATGATAAGTATACATCAGTTTTATAATCTAATTCAATTTCATAGAAAAATGAATTCATAAAGCTTACATAATCTTTTCTATCAGTTGAATTAGATCCTTTTATATTTCTCATATCAAATGTATAGTTTTCCTTTAAATCACTATACTTTATTGTCTTAACCTTAGATGTGCCAAAATAAACATCACATTCTTCTGCCTTAAAATTCATATTAATAATTGAAGAATATTTATTTGGATTATAATTCTCCTCTAAGTAAGATGCGTGATAATCAGATAATGTAATAGTATAAACTGTACCTTCCATCTTATATTCATTATAAGTAATCTCAGGAGTCTTAGTTGATTTCATCATACCATCAACAATATTATCACCAGTATTAGTAGTGAAATAAGTACTTGTATAGGTAAGACCTGCAATAATACCTAAAATAGCACTCATGAATGCTAATAAATAAAGAACAGGAATTATTACATTATTCTTATGATAATATCCAATTTTTGAAGGGTGGATTACGACATCCATAAATCTTCTAATCATAAAGTACTCCTTGGATTTAATACAATTATAACAAATAATAAGCACAAAAAAATACTCATTACATATTATAAATTATTATTATAATTTAAATGCTATCATAAATAATTTTAATATGGCCAGCCTAGGGTCAAAATTGAATATTTACGGTTGTAAATTTCATTATATAAATCCTCTGAAATAAAAGGCATTAGAGGATGAATTACTCTTAGGAATGTTAAAATATCATCCTCATTTAATTTTAATGTAAATAAGGTTTCATTAATAAATGATACGACTAATTTAACATATTCTTCTATCTTGTTTTCATCAAGTAGCTTCATAGCCTTATTAGTAAAATTATTTATTAGAGGATTATTTTCTATATCCTCACTATTATTTAAAAATTCATAAAGACTAATAATCATCTTATTTAAATCTTCGATTTGATATTTATCAAAAATATATTCATCTGAGCTTTTTTCGTATAACGCAGATATTCTTATCGCATCAGGTGAAATAGTTTCTAATATTGAATCGAAATCAATTAGATTTACATTACTCTTTACTATTTCATTTCTTTTTATATCTAGTGTTCTTGAATATACCTTCACACTCTTAAATAGTGGTGGAATATTCATCTTAAGCTTAATAATATTATGTATAGCAATAGGCATAAATAGCTCTTGATAAATATTATCAGAATCAACTGATAATTCTTCTATTGGAAAAAACGTATTAAATTCATCATCAACGACTTCAGAAAATATTGGTTCATTATCCTGAACCTCATCATACATAATTCCAATGAATGGAGCCATACCTACACTAAATAGTGAATTCATAGATCCAGGAATAGGTACACCTGGAACATCAATATCAGGATCAAGTATTGGTCTAAATTGTTGTGAGAATTTAAATGGTAGGAAATTCTTAATTGAATATAGCTTTCCTCTATCATCTAAGAATGGGAATAAGGCACCAAAATTATCTAGTTGAGATAATAATACCTCATCATGCTCATAGAATGTTTTAGTTCTAGCAATACCATATTCTAAGAACGTATCAATTATTCTTTGATTAGCTTCCTTTAATTCTAAGCCATTTAAGAAATCAGAATTGATTAGCTTTTTATTCTCATCTAATATTTCTATTACCTCAAAGCCTTCAGATTCACTAAATGCTCTATCCTCATTATCAAAGCCTGGTATACCTAAATAAATATCCTTATTGTATATTTTTGAAATAAAGATAGGTATATCAAGTCCAGTTAGAGGATTCTTTAAGGTATTTCCTGTATATTGATATAAAATATCATCATTTAATGCTAAATTAATATCACTAATTTCATTCTTATCAATAAATTTTTCTACATCCATTAAATCTGGATTTAAGAACACAAAGGAAATTCCACCTAATAATTCTGGATTTTCCATCATTATCGGAAGCTCATATCCTGTCGATGACATAAACTTTAATTCAAGTAAATCCTTTGGCTCAAAGAATGATATTAATTCTTTTTTTATAGTTATATCGATATTTAAATTTAAGATATCAGAAATGATATTATCTATTACCTTATCAAGCTTTAATACAAAGGCTTTTTGAGGTACTAAATCATCACTTTTTCTAAAATGAGAATCATATATTTTGTTATTCTCCTTATAGACATTTACTGTTTTATATTCAATAAAGCCATTTTCATAGAATTCAATAAATGATTCTTGTAAGTTAGATAGATATTCATCATGTCTCATATCCATAAGCTTGCCTTCATCAATACCAACACCAAGCTTTAGCATTTGACCCTTAAAGTAGTTAGTAATTGTATCATCAAGCTTATTCTTCATTTTTCTTGCTTCTAGGAATGAAGAATTACATAGTGTATTAAATCCAAGGGGATATAATACATTATAATTTTGCATTCTTAAATAACGAGACATTAAATCTCCAGCAAGAATTGGTCTAATTCTTCCTGTTTGGAATCCGTAGGTGTTTGCGTATGGAATTGATGAATATACATATTTCTTCTTTTTTAATCTATCTCTATCAAGAGAGAATAAATTACTCTCCTGCCATGATTTATAAAGCTCATCATAATTCATATAAAACACCTCCAATCCCGAAAAAAATTAAGGGCTACGGAGCCCTTAAATCAATTACTTGTTTTCTTCGATGTATTTAACTACATCTCCAACAGTTACCATTGTTTCTGCTTTATCTTCATCAATTGTAATTCCGTACTTATCTTCAATCTCCATTACAATTTGAACTGCATCAATAGAATCAGCTCCTAAATCATCCTTTAGCTTAGCTTCCATTGTAACCTTAGCAGCATCACAATTAATTTCATTTAAAATAATCTTTTTTACTTCTTCAAAAACGCTCATGGGTTATCCTCCTAAATCATTTCAATTATACCAAAATTGAAAATCAATGTAAACATTGATTATTCAACTGCGAGTAAATTAGCATCAATTAAATTCTTTTTGTCCTTTAATTCACTAATAAAATCTTGAATTGAAATTTGCATATCATTAATAGATACAGTTAATGTTACATAAGCTACATTATGAATTGGCTCTTCTTGATTAATCGCAAGGATATTACAATTTCTAGATGCGATATCATTTAAGATATTAGAAAGTGAGCCTGGTTCATCAAATAGCTTTAATGAAATAATGATTCTTTTTCCAACCTTAGTAGATGGACGATTAACGAAATCACGATACTTATAGAATGTTGAACGAGAAAGTCCAATTTCCTTACAAGCATCACTTACATTTAATCCTGTAGAAATTAAATCCTTAATCATTATTACTTTTTCAAAGTATTCAGGTAAGACTTTTTTATGTATTACAAAATATTCATCAGATGACATATTCTATTCCTCCCAGATTTCGATTCCAGAACCAACACTAACCTTTCTAATTTCATATCCTAATTCCTTAAATTTATCTAAATTAGAATAATCCTTAGAAATAACAATCATTGTTGATCCAGATCCAGATATAGCACATGCACAATCTAAATCCTTACAAATTTCTCTTAATCTATCATAACCCTCAATTAGAGTTCCTCTATATGGCTCATGTATCTTATCTAAGAATAATTTCTTAAGCATAGCAACGTCACCAGTTTCAAAGGCTCTTGGAAGATTAACTATTCTTGATAGGTTTGAAACAGTATCAGAAATAGATAAAGATTTAGGTAATACTTCTCTTGCCTTCGCAGTTGATAATTTAAAGGGTGGAATTATTACCATAAACTTTAAATCCTTAGATACAGGATAAATATTTGGAATAAATTTACCCTCATATTTAAAGCTTGCAACCATAGATCCATAAATTGCAGGTGCGACATTATCAGGATGTCCTTCTATTTCAGCACAAATCTCAAATAGCTCATCCTTTGATAGAACATCACCTAAGATTTTATTTGCTCCAAACACACCAGCAACTATTAAAGTTGAAGATGAGCCTAAGCCTCTTGAAACAGGAACATCACCCTTAAAGCCAATTTCAACTGGAATAGGCTTTTTATTTAGCTTTTCAAATACCTTAATATATGAATCATATACTAAGTTATTATCAACTGTTTGATACTTTTTTTCAAAGCCCTTGAATTTAAATTCAGATGCATATTCAAATGTAAATTCATTAGAAATATCAAGTGCTAAACCAAGTACATCAAATCCTACTGATAGATTGGCACTTGTTGCGTTTACTTTGATTCGAAACATTTTACAATACCCTTTACATAGCCTTCTGCTTTATCTAAATCTACAACTTCTCTTACTACCTCTGGATAATTTAATACGCTTGGTATAGCAATATTAAACTTATCAGATAATAATTTAACACTATCAAGTGATTCATTTGCAGATACATTAAATGCACTTAATACAGATTGAGGGAATTTGAAAGGAGATGCAGTTGATACAACTACAACCTTTTCATCATTCTTTGTTGTTTTTGCATATTCTAAATATGCGTTATAGCTACAAGCTGTATGTGGATCAATTAAATAATTATAATCCTCATATACCTTCTTAATTACATCTAAAGTTTTTTCTTCATCTGTTGAATAAGCATAGAAATAATCATATGGATTCTTAAAATCATACTTACCAGTTGATTTTAAGCTATTCATTAAGCTTGAAACCTTATTAGTATCACAATTTGATGCGTAATATAAGAATCTTTCAAGGTTAGATGAAATTAGAATATCCATTGATGGAGAATTTGTTCTAAAGAATTCTCTATTCTTATTATATGTACCCTTATCAAAGAATTCAGTTAATACATTATTCTTGTTTGATGCACAAATTAAATTCTTAATAGGAAGTCCTAGCATCTTAGCAAATAAGCCTGCAAGGATATTACCAAAGTTACCTGTTGGTACACAGAATGTAATTTTATCGCCATCCTTGATTTCGTTCTTTCTAACTAAATCAATATAGCTATAGAAATAATAAACAATTTGTGGTGCTAATCTAGCAATATTAATTGAGTTTGCACTTGATAAAGATAAATCCTTATTATTAGCAAAGAATTCCTTAACAAAGCTTTGGCAATCATCAAAATTACCATTGATTGCTAAAACCTTAGCATTATCACTTCTAAATGAGCACATTTGTGCTTCTTGAACAGGAGAGATACCTCCATTTGGATATAATACTACAATTGAAATACCTGGAATATTTCTAAATCCATTTAATGCAGCGCCACCAGTATCACCTGATGTTGCAGTTAAAATTGTAATATTCTTTTTTACACCCATCTTTTCCTTAGATAATTTCATTAATCTAGGTAAAACAACTAAAGCTAAATCCTTGAATGCTAAAGTTGGTCCATGGAATAATTCTAAGAAATAAGCATTAGATGCCTTATGAAGATTTACTACTTCTTTAATATCAAATGTCTTATATGCATTATCAATCTCATTTTTAATTTCTTGATATGTAAATTCTGGGAAGAATGCATTTAAAATCTTTGATGCCATTGTTTGATAATCATCGTTTAAAAAATCACGATAATTAATCTTTGGCATCTCATCTATAACATATAATCCACCATCCTTTGCAAGACCATTTAAAATAGCCTCAGGTGATGAAACTAATTCATTTCCTCTAGTACTGTGAAACATACTATTACCTCCAAAAAACAAATATGACAATATTATATTATGATTTTATTAAATAAACAAGTGTTTTCGAGCCTCAAACACACACTTTTTTTATAAAATAAAAAAGGGTTATACCCTTTTCTAGTTTTCTTGTGGACAATATAGAACAACGTAATCAGCTATTGCTACGAATGAAAGCTTCTTTGAACTTCCAACCTTGAACTTGTCTAAATTGAAATTTGATATATCAGATGTATCAAATTCAACGCTTCTTCCATGATAGCCAACTGCAATCATACCATAATCTGATGAAGTAGTTGATTTAATGTTTAGCTTATCTTGAAGCTCTGTTCTCTTTGTAGCTGTTGTATAGTCCTTTGTCGAGAAGAAATATACTACGCCTTCATACTTGATATCAGTTAATTCTTCTTGGATTTCAGTAACTCTTGTTACACACTTAGAATCACTTGATGAACCAATGAATAATACGAATTCTTCGTTTTGATTTCTCTTAGCTGTTATTTCATCTAAAGTTAATGCTTTAAATGAATTTTTTGATTCAATTTCAGCTCCTGCTCCATGGAAATCATTATAAAAATTATATTCACCACAGCTTGTTAAAATCACTGATAGGAAAAATAGTGATATTACACAAACAATTATTCTCTTAAACTTTTTCAAAATACTGCCTCCTATAAGGAAAAATTCCTTAAATATTATAAACTAATAAATACCTATTTTCAAGATAAATCATCAGTAGAAATTAGATATTCTCCACGATAATTTGAAAAACCTGAATCAGGGTATTTAATATAATTCTTTTTAGGCTTAGTAAACTTAGAAGACTTATAAATCCACATACTTTTTTGATCCCAGCATAAAATCTCATCTATGCCATCATCATCAATATCATATGCTTCTGTAGAAAGACTAGGATGTCCATCATTTGGAAACTTTACAACTATGTCTAAGTTTGAGTCTAATAGACCTCCATTTTCTCCTGCATTAGATATTGCTAAAGTATTTATACCATCATACATAACTGGTGTAATTATATTTCCATTTTCACCATTTTCAATTGATTTTAATCTATTACCCTTATAATCAAATATTTCAATTATTGAGTCACTCCCCCAGAAGGATGTAGACATTATCTGAAGGCCTTCCATATTTAAATCATATTTCGCAACAGATACTCTTTGAGCATGACCTACCTCATTATGCTTAAATATAGTTCCGTCCTTATTAATGATATTCATTCCCTCATTACCAGAAGCTAGAATAAACTTATAATCTAAATCCTTATGTAATTTAGCATAAATTATCTCATCTGTATGATCTGAATCAAATGGTAGTGACCATAATATTTTTCCTTCTGATGATACTAAATCATAACCAATTAAAAGCTCATCCTTATTATCATTATTAATATCTAAAACATAAGGGAAATGTCCTGTATTTTTATTATGATATCTCCACACATTTTCAAGAGTTTTGTTGTATCCCCATACATTTTGATATCTATCCTTAATAATAAAGTCACCCTTATATCCTAAGCCTTCAAAATCAAGTACTCTTATTGCATCTACATTAAGACGATAAAACGGTTCATTTTTAACATTAGGATCATTATAAATTATTGGTGTTGGAATACTTTTAATTAATTTATTAGTTAAAAAGTCAGATATTCTTACTTCTTGATTAACAGCATAAATTAATTCTAATTTACCATCATTATTAATATCTGCAATCTGTACTGGTAAATCTGCACTTATACAAGTATTATCAAATGAATTATTAGGCTCTCCATATTGCCAAATAATATTTCCATTAATATCTATTAATGTCATAGATGATATATGGGCAAATGAATCTCTAATATATCTTTTTTGATGTTGGATGAATAATATATATGTCATATTATTATATCTTGCGATTCTTATTTGACGTCCTGTACCAAAATTCTTTAAATCAAGCTTTTTAATTAATTCTAATTTAGAATATTTATCTTGTTTTAATATAAGTCTTTCTTCTTCCTTCTTTAAGGCTTCTATATGGCTCTTATAATCAGAGTCAGTCATAGAAACTAAAAGATTAGAAAATCTTGCCTGTGATTTAGAAATAAGGGCAATTCTTCTTCCAAACTTTAAATTGAAATTACCATCTAACTCTAATTTATCATTGATATAAACCTTAATAGATTTTTCTTTTATTTCAATTTTTACATGATATGTATTAATTGAATCAATGATATATTCCTTAGATGCAATTTCCTCAAATTCATTTTGAAATCTATTAAATATTGCAATTTTATTATCTTTCATTCCAAAGAACGAATATTCACGAGCCGTTAAATAATTAAACGCAACTCCACCATAGCCTAATACCTCAAATGGTCTATAGTCATATTCAATAGTATAAAAGCTATAAAGCTTACATTTATGAGTTAAAAGTGGATATGTATCTAAAAAAGCACCTTTTGTGTTATCTCCTCGATTTTGTTCCATAAAATGAGTGCCATCTTCTTCTGTAACCATCCAGCTCCCATCTAAGCTTCTCCACTGATGCAGGGATACTGTATCATAAAAGTTTCCAGAATATCCTGGATTCTTAAAATGATGGTATTCGCCTAAGGCTGTATGCATCTTATCATATGGGAATTCACCAGTTTTAAAATCCTTAAAATCCTCTTTTATTACTATCATATGATGCCACCATCCTTAAGCTCTAAAATATTATCTATAACAAGACAGCCACAATCTTCTAATCTTTTTCTAGATTGGTGTCCTGTTGTGACTAATATTGGTTTAATATGTGCATAGCTTGCACATTCAAAATCATGAATAGTATCTCCAATTAATATAGATTTATCCTTATCAATGTTATTCTTATCTAAATACTCAATAAATACCTCAAGCTTAGATCTTGCATGAATATTAGATATTCCAATAACATCATCAAATAAATCATCTATTTTAAGCATTCTTAGTTGTTCCATTAGGTTTTCATATTTGCTTGCAGAAAACAAAATTACATTAATGTTATTTTTCTTTAAATAAGAAATGAATTCCTTTATTCCTGGATTTATATTTTGCATAAATGATCTTGGCTGATATTCATCAATAAATTTAACTGCCATACTATCAAATGATTCAATATTAAAATCAAGACCAGCTGCCTTATAATAATCTACAATCGGAAATCCAAAGATATTTCTATAGGTATTAATATCAACTGAAGCTTTATTTTGACTTTTTAATAATTTATTTAATAGCTCTAAGCATAGATCAACATCATCTAAGACTGTGCCATTAAAATCAATAAATACATTTTTTATATTATTCATAATTATCAATCATCTCTGTAATAGTATTTGTTATATTTTCCTTTAACCATTCTGGTTCTATTATCTTTGCGTGACTACCAAAAGATAATACAAATGATAATATCATATCCTTATTTTGCATATCGCATTCAAATCTTATTTTATTATCACCTAAATCAGTAATCTTTTGATTCTTGCCATATACTCTTTCTTTTATCGCAACATTAACATCCTTAAATTCTAATACAACATGATAGTAATCGCCATTTTTCTTCATGCCATATTCATCTAAATAGTCATTTACATCAAATGATTTAACCAAAGTGAAATGGTATCTAGTAGGTAAAATACTTTCAATTCTATTTAATTTAAAATAACAAAAATCATCTATAGTTTCATTAAAGGCTAAAATAAAGAATGAACCATTATAGCTAAATAATTTATATGGATGAATTGTATGTTCCTTTTCTATATCCTTTATACTTCTATATTTAATAATTACCTTTAATTGATTTTCAATTCCATCAGCTAAAATTGTATATCTTTTTTGAAGCTCACTTTTAGACATTGATAGTGGGAATCTATCAATCATATCAAGTGGTGTTGGGCTTTCTATTTCATTATTAGCTGTAATTTTACCTAAAATATTAGATATTTCATCATATTTTTCATAATCATTATCCTTTAGATATGATAATAATGATGATATTTCATTTTTCTCATCCTTAGATAGGTTTAAGGTTGGCATTAATGTAGAATTTTTAAGCTTATATCCACCATACAAGCCATTTTGTGAATCAATTACATATCCACATTCTTCTATTTCCTTAATATACTCTTTTATGTTTCTTGGATTAGTTCCAATAAGCTCTGCAAGGTCTCCTGTTTTAACATAATCTGATCTTGAAGATAAAACTTGAATTAGTTTAATAGTTGCTGATGTCTTACCCATAAAATTACTCCCTAAAGTCAAAAAATATACTAATTTAATTTTAACATTTATAGTTTTTCATTTCAACATTGATAATGTCTATTTTAAGGTTTATAATTTAAATATCTGGTACCATAAACTATGGTATTTTTTAGGGGTGTGATGATACCATGAAGGATAAGCCTAAATATATTGAAATATATGAGGATATTTCTAAAAAAATAAATGATGGAATCTACCTTCCAAATGAAAAGATTCCATCAAAAAGAGAGCTTGCGATTAATTTAAATACAAGCCTTAACACAGTAATAAATGCTTATAATTTATTAATTGATGAGGGTTACATTTATACTGTATCTAAAAAAGGATATTATGTATCTGATCAAATAAAGCTTGATTTAAAAGCACCTGAGGTTAAATATAAGAAAGATGATGTTATTCTTCCTCTTTATGACTTCACAACTAAAAATGTTCATAAATTTGATAATGATAATTATAAAAAGATAATTAAAGAGATTTTATATAGTGATGAATACTTAAATAAAACACCATTTCAGGGTGATTATAACCTAAGAGTTGCTATATCGAACCATTTAAAGATAAATAGAGGTATAAATGCCTCTCCTGATCAAATATATATTACAAATGGTATAGAATCATTAAGAAATATATTTAGAATACTTGATATTGATAATATCACATTAGAAAACCCAGGCTATCATAGATTAGCTAAGATAGCATCTAATCTAGGCATGAAGGTTAATTATCAGGATTTAGATGATGAAGGAATAATTATTCCAAGTAATAGAACAATTATTTATTCTACTCCTTTCAATCAGTTCCCTACTGGAATAAAAATGTCTATTTCAAGAAAAAAGGAATTAATTAAATTCATTAATGATACTGATTCATATTTAATTGAGGATGATTTTGATGCAGAATTTAGAATAAAGGATTCACCAAAATCTCCACTATTTAATCTAGATAGTAAAAGAGTAATATTCTTCTCTACCTTCTCTGAAACTTTATACCCAGGATTAAGACTATCATATTTTATTCTTCCATATCATTTAAAATCATTATACGACACACACTATAGTGGCTATTCAAATAATGTTCCTACTCTAGAACAAATAATAGTAAGAGATTTTATTAATAAGGGATTTTATGTAAAGCATATTAACAAAAGAAAAAAGGAATATTTAGAAAAAAGAAATATCATTATAGATTATTTAAATAAAAATAATATTAAATGTAATCCAGATCTTAATTATCTTTCAATAATAGCTAAAATAGATATTAGTAATGAGGATAAATTTATAAGTGATTTAAAGGATATGCGAGTTGAAATTGATTTAATGAATAAATATGACATAAATAAAAAAAGCCCTAATCAATTAATTATCGGCTATACATCAATAACAAACGATAAAATAATTGAAGGACTTAATATATTAATTGATATCATTAAAAAAAATAAATGACGATTTAAAATCGTCATTTTTTCATTAGTTGATTGAATTATTGATGAAATCCTTTAATAAAGGCTTTCCCTTATAGCCGATTGAACGAGATACTTCTTGTCCATCCTTGAAAATGATGATACAAGGAATAGATTGAATACCTAAGCTTTCTGCAAGTTCGCCTTCATCATCTACGTCAACTCCATAGAAAGGAATTGTTGATTCACCCTCTAATTCTTCTAATACAGGATGAAGTGCTCTACATGGACCACACCATGTAGCGTTAAAGTCTACTAAATAATAACCAGTTAAGTTCTTGAATTCATTACCATTGATTTGTTTCATAATACATGACCTCTTTTCTTTTGTTGTTTACAATTATATTGTATGCAATTTAATTCTACTTGTCAACAGTTTTTTTCTTTATTTAATTATATAATAAAAAGCTGGCCAAAACTAGCCAGCTTAAATTATTTTATTCTTGGTTTTATTCAACGTCTTTAGCTTCAGCTTCAGGTGATTCTACTTTAGTTTCTTCAGTTGGTGTTTCAACCTCAGGTTGAGCTTCAGGAGCTTCCTCAGTAGTTGTTTCTAGAGTAACTGGAGCTTCTTCCTTAGCTTCTTCAGCTACAGGCTTTGCCTCTTCCTTTACTTCCTTATTACCAAATAATTCCTTTTCGTCTTCTTCAGTTAAATCCTTAATTTCAAGCTCTTTTGTATCATCAGCAACTGGTAATACAGCTACCTTACTATTTCTCTTAGCTTGATAATTATTATTCTTTCTTGTTTGATTACCTTGACGATAGCTTTCTGAATCCTTCTTATTACCAGCTCCAGATCCAGCACCCTTAGGTACATTTGGAACATATCTATTCTTACCGCTTCTATCTCTAAATACTAAGCTCTTAATCCACTTGAACTTAAAGATTAGGAAGTATACAACAACCATTACTAATACGAAGATTGCTGTAATACCAATTGATTGCCAAATTAATCCTGATGTATAAATAACATCCTTTGAATGACCTGCAGAGAATGTAGTTGCATTTGGATCTACATTAGTAATTTTGAACTCATTTAAATATTTAACAGCTTCATCATATTGAGCTTGAGTGATAGTCTTATCTAAACCATTTCTATAATCAGCATATAATTTGTAAGAATCCTTAAACTTAACTAAATCAGTATTGTTAAAGAATTGTTCTGAAAAATCAAACTCAAATGCTTGATCTTGGTTAAATAACTTATTACCTTGATTATCATATAAATTGAATGAAACTATATCAATTGTATTATAGTCAACATTTTCTCCTGCTCTTTCCTTCTTCATTCCATCGATTAATGATTGAGGAATAGGAATTAGCATGAATGCTGATTGGCCAAGAGCTGAATCACTATATGATGTTGCATAAGTTCTTGAACCATATAATGCAGAAATATAATTATCAGCAGGTGTTGTAGTTACCTTATCATCAGCATTAACTGTCTTAGTATAATTTAATTTATAATTGTATGATTCATATCCACCAGCAAAATTGAATTTAATTGATGTTTGATTTTCATATTTATCAGTTTCGCCTTGTACTGGAATATTTTTAAAACCAATTGTTGTTATATTTCTAACAAGCATATAATAACACCAGTCAGCATACGCAAAAGCCTTATCTTGATTATTCTCTTGATAGAAGATTACTTGATTCACTGTACCAAATACTGATATTTGTACTTTCTTCTCTGATGTAATTTGAGGATCCTTATAATCAGCAGTCGCATCTAAGTATGAAGTCTTTTGATATGGAATTTCATACATACACATTGTCTTCATTAAGATTTCAGGATCATTCTCCTCATTTGCCTTTTGTGCAGCACTAATGATTTGATCTCTAGTATTATTTGATATACCTGTATTGTAATTTAAGTAATAAACTAAAAATGCAAATACTGCGCCAAACGCTATAAAAACTATTCTAATTAAAATTTTCATATATAATAAATCCTTTCAATATGAAATAACAAAACTATTGTATAATTTTTTATATTTTTTTTCAACACTATACCTTTACAAACATAAAAAAATATGTATAATAATACTTGCGTAATTAAATGGCGCATGTGGTGAAGAGGCCTAACACAGCGGATTGTGGCTCCGTCATTCGCAAGTTCGAATCTTGTCATGCGCCCCAAATTATTAAAATTATCCTTTAAAAAGGATTTTTTTTATGCTAAAAT
>JAEEHU010000031.1 GCA_016280975.1 Acholeplasmatales bacterium
AGTAACTCTTGTTCATGTAATAATTCTGCAACGTTTGCCATATTATCACCCCTTTTGTGTGAAACTTTTATTTTGATTTTGTTTCACATACATTTTAACACATAGTCGTTCTATGTGCAACTTTTAATCAAATTTTGTTTCACATATTGTTATTTCGCAACAAATTTGCAACGATTAATCAATCGTTTCATTTTGTTTGCAACGAAAATTTCCAAATGAAAAACAAAAAGTAATTTCATCATATAATTACAAAAAAAAGAAGAAATTATGAATTATTCATAAAATCTTCTTTTTTAATTTTGATTATTATTGTTGAGCTCTTTTTTTCTTACGATAAAACAAAATACCAATTACTACACTAACTAAAGCTACTGAACCAAATACGATACCAGCTATTGCCCAACCAGAAATTCCACGTTCAGGGCTAGGGAATGCTGGTCCATTCTCAAATGGCGTTAAGTTATCACTATTATCAGTAATTATTTCAACATATTTATTTCTAAAGTCAACAAATACATCTTCGCTATCGCTTTCCTTTAATAGTTTCTTTGATTCTTCAGTTAAAGCCTTCCACATTTCTCTGAATGATGTTCCATCTGGTGTATCCTTTTCGTTCCAAATTGGACTTAAAGTACCTGCAACATCAGATGTAGCACCTGGAGTTGCTAATGCAGATTCAACATCATCTAAGAAAAGCTTTGCGAAATATTCAGCTTCAGCCTTTTCTAATACGTCATAATTTTCAATTAATATCTTTTCATCATCTGTTAATCCATTATATGATTCTCTAGCATCATCAATTTTAGTCTTAGAGTCTTCATCAGCCTTAACATCACCTACAGCATTAATCTTATCTACAACTATTTGCCAAGATGCAACCTCGATTAATGTTGAATTTAATGTATCTATATTGAATAACATATTTCTTTCGTCTAATTCTAGCTTAATTGTCTTATTAGAAACCTTATTAAGAGCAGAATTTCTTTCTGATTGAGTATATTCAGTTATACTACTACATACTTCTTCTATTTCGGCATCAAGTTCTACTAAATGAGCAAACTTTTGTTCAAATTCTCTTTCAGCAGAAACTAATACGAAAATATTATAAACTAAATCTTGATCTTCTTCAGATAATGCATCAAATGCATCTCTAGCTCTCTGAATTCTATCGATACATTGCTTTGTATATTCAACAGTACCAATTTCATCAATTAAATCAATTACGGCATCGACGTTAGCTGCACGTGTCTCTTGACCTGCTGCTACTAATAGAATATCAAAACAATCAACGGCAGTCTCAGTGATAGTAGCTTCATATCCAGCAACATTTACTGAAATAGTATAATCAATTTCTTTTCTTACACCGGCTTCTTCCTCATAAGCATCTACTATATAAGAATTATACCAATCCTTGCTACCAAGTTCTTCATCTTCTATTTCAGTAACAGTAAGAGTATGGATATCAGTATCACCCTTTAGGATATGAACATCTACACTTGTAGGTCTAGATGTTCCATCATCTATCCAGCGAACATTAACCATTAAATTTGTCTTTGTTACCTCATGGAAGGCATTAATAATATTTAATACTTGAGAAATACGATATTCATTTCTATTAGCCCAAGTACTAGTGTCCTTTATAACAAATCTATAATTAATTAGCTTTCCATCAGAATATACTGGAATCTCTGTACCAAAATCATAAGTCCAATCTGTACCATCAAATGTATGAGTAGCTACCTCAACACCTGTTGTTAAATTTACAAGTGCGATAGTAAGCTCATTTGCCCCTGGTCTTAGATTTTCAAAGTTATCTTCATCAATCCAATTTATAGTGCATGGATATGCAGTATAATTTTCTTCAGTTGTATGAATAAATGTTAATGTAAAGCCATTCTTTACATCACCAACTAATTCATAACGATATCCTGTAGCAGTATCGGCACTATAATCACCAACTGGAGTAATAGTTTGTACAATGCCACTATATGTATAGTTCCAATTATGCGCCTCATCTATTGTAATAGGATCAGTACCATTTACATTAAAATTAATTGATGTTGGTCTTAGTCCATCCATATCATTACAATCTTTAAATACAACATTAATTTTAACATCTCTTGTCATTTCAGCATCAGTCCATACTGCAACAAATGTAGTATCTCCTTGTACTGTGAACTTATCTCCTGGCTTATAAATATCATTTCCAACTCTCCAACCTTGGAAATAATTATTATTAGTACCCTCTTCATAGAAATAATTAAAATCAGGAA
>JAEEHU010000032.1 GCA_016280975.1 Acholeplasmatales bacterium
GTATTGCAAGTGATATTCTTAAAATTGATGAAAATGTAGTTATTTTCTTATATTTATTAATTTTTAATTCTAATTCATTTTCTTTTTTAAAAATTACCATAAATCACCTAAAAGGGAGGGACTATATCCCTCCTATTTTTTAATTTTCTTTTATTTTAAGTGGTTTTACATGCCAAATATCTTCATTGTATTGGCGCATTGTTCTATCTGTTGTAAAGAATCCACTCTTAGCAATATTAATAATTGATGACTTAATAAAGTTTTCTCTATCCTTAAACTTTTCATTTAAGTTTTCATGTGCTTTTACATAAGAATCGAAATCCTTAAGTACAAAGTAGCTATCATGATATAAAAGATTATCTCTAATCATTGCAAATTCGTTAGGATCTACATTATTAAAGAATCCATTAGTTAAATTATCAATTACATTTTTAATTCTTGGATCATTTTCATAGTAATCCATTGGGTTATATCCACCATTTTGATATAGTGATGTAACCTCATTTGCGTTCATACCGAAGATTTCGATATTCTCATCGCCAACTAAATCCCTAATTTCAACGTTAGCACCATCAAGTGTACCAATAGTTACGGCACCATTCATCATAAACTTCATGTTAGATGTACCAGATGCTTCTTTTGATGCAGTTGAGATTTGTTCAGAAATAGTTGCTGCTGGAATGATAGTTTCTGCGTATGTAACGTTATAGTTAACAACGAATACTACCTTTAATAGACTATTAGTTTCATAGTCATTATTAACCTTATCAGCGATTGCATTTATTAATTTAATAACCTTTTTAGCAAATACATAGCCTGGAGCTGACTTAGCACCAAAGATAAAGCTATGTGGATAGAAATTTTTCTTAAATTCTGCATCTGTCTTTAATCTATTATATAGATACATAATATGAAGTGCATTCATTAATTGACGCTTATATTCATGTAATCTCTTAACTTGAACATCAATAATTGAATTGATATCAATAGATACATTTTGACTCGAATAAATCTTGTTAGCTAAAGCTTGCTTTCTTGCACGCTTCATCTTAACAAACATTTCATGAAGCTCCTTATCCTCTAAATGATCTAGTAACTTAGGGAAATACTTCTCTGGGTCAGATACCCAATCCTTTCCACAGTACTTATCTAGAATTTCAACTAATTCAGGGTTAATGTGTAATAACCATCTTCTATGAGTTACACCATTAGTCTTATTATTGAACTTATTTGGATAATAATCAGAGAACACCTTCATTTCAATATTCTTTAGGATTTCTGTATGAAGCTGTGCAACACCATTTACAGAGAATGAGCCATGAATAGCTAAATTAGCCATGTATACTCTACCATCCTTAAGAATTGACATTTGATATGC
Source organism: Acholeplasmatales bacterium (assembly GCA_016280975.1). GTDB lineage: Bacteria > Bacillota_I > Bacilli_A > Acholeplasmatales > Anaeroplasmataceae > Anaeroplasma. Next base: position 1,379 of record JAEEHU010000032.1, read on the forward strand.
TTCAGGTGAATTTGGTCCGAACTTATTTTCAAATTCAATATTTAATCTTCTATTGATTTCTTCAATGATAGTGAAGATTCTTGGAAGTAAAGTTTGGAATAAATGTATAGGCCATTTCTCTAAAGCTTCAGCTAAAATTGTATGGTTAGTATATGCACAAGAATTCTTTGTGATTTCCCATGCTTGATCCCATTCTAAATGCTCCTCATCTACTAAAATACGCATTAATTCTGCGACAATTAAAGATGGGTGAGTATCGTTGATATGGAATACTAGCTTATCAGCTAAATTCTTAACTGAGCCGTATAACTTCTTATGTTGCTTAATAGCTGAAACAACACCAGCTGATACGAAGAAATATTGTTGCTTTAAACGTAGTATCTTTCCTTCATCAGTTTCATCATTAGGATAAAGCATTGATGAAATTTCAGATACTCTTGTATTATATTCAAATGCATCATTTGGTTGATACATCATTGAAGGCTCTGCATTCCATAAACGTAGTGTATTTACAACATGATTACCATCACCAACGATAGGTACATCATATGGTACTGCTCTTACGTATTCAGCATTCTTATGCTTAACTTGGAACTTACCATCAAGGCTTCTAATATCAATATAACCATAGAAAGGAATTTCAACAGCGTCTTCTTCCTTTCTAATTTCCCAAACATTTAAATCCTTTAACCATCTATCTGGATATTCAACTTGGTATCCATTCTTTACACCTTGCTCAAAGAAACCATACTTATATCTAATACAGTTACCATGAACAGGTAAAGCAAGGGATGCAACAGAATCCATAAAGCATGCAGCAAGTCTACCTAAACCACCGTTACCTAAACCTGCATCTGCCTCTTGATGCTCAACCTCATTAATATCGATACCTAATTCCTCAAAGGCCTTCTTAACTACAGGATATACACCTGCATTCATTAGGTTATTAGTAATCATTCTTCCCATTAGGAATTCCATAGAAAAATAATATACTCTCTTAGCCTTTTGTTCTTTTTGTGCCTTATTAGTATTTAACCAATCTTTTGCAATATAGTATCTAAGCATTTCACCTAATACAACATATTGTTGATAAGGAGTTGAATCCTTAAATTCTACTGCATATCTATTTTCAACGTTAGAAACAAATGCTTCTTTGAATGTTTTAACGTCTTTGAAACTCTGATAATTCATATTAATCCCTCCTAGTGATTATAAAATCACTACTACATTTTATCATACTTTTTTCTTACTTTATATTAAAAATGCAAGAAAAATTCATTAAAGCGTTTTATTTTTTAGTCGCTTTTCTAGTTGTTTTTGCCTTTTTAGGTCTATCAATAGGTCTAAAAATTTGGATAGCGAGTGGAGCTATAGTTATTCTCATAGAGTGCTCATAGCCATTTAGAGGATAATTATTTACTGTAATTGGGATAGGATTAACTCTATTTGAACCATTATAAATATCCTTATCAGAGTTAATAACCTCCTCATACATATAGTCACCAAATACACCAATTCCATAATCATCATATGTGTTAGGTGTTAGGTTTAAAACTACTACTATATGATTATCAACTGATCTACGCTCAAATACATAAAGTGATTGATCAGCATTATCTGCCATAACCCACTTAAATCCACTTGGATCATAATCTAGCTGCCATAATTCCTCTGTTTCCTTATAATATTTTGTCATATCCTTAACAAAGCGAGTTGCTGCATCATGAATAGGATATGAAGAAATAGAAAATGGAAGCTCAGATTCATAGTGCCATTCATCATATGATGCAAGCTCATTACCCATAAATAATAGCTTTTTACCTGGGTGAGTCATCATATAACCAATTAAAGCTCTATAGTTTGCAAATTGTTGCCACTGATCACCAGGCATCTTATTTAGAAGTGATCCTTTCATATGAACTACCTCATCATGAGATAAAGGTAACATAAATTGCTCATTATAGTAATACATCATTGAGAATGTCAATTGATGATGATGGTACTTTCTATAAATAGGGTCAAGCTTAAAATACTTTAGTGTATCATTCATCCAGCCCATATCCCACTTATAGTTAAAGCCTAAGCCACCAATTGATGCAGGCTTTGTTACACCTGGATATGATGATGAATCCTCAGCTGATAAAATTACTCTATCATCTTCACTAAATAGAATATTAGATAGTCTATTTAAGAATTCACAAGCACCATCATTTCTACCTCTTTCAGGGTTACCATGATAATATATTAAATTGCTAACCGCATCTACTCTAAATCCATCGACATGGAAATACTTCATATAAAACATTGCATTTGAAAATAGGAAGCTTTGAGTAATACCCTTACCTAAATCTAGGTTTGCAGTACCCCACTCCTTATTTTCTCTTATTTCCTCATCCTGATAATCATATAGATATGTTCCATCAAATCTATATAAGCCTTGAGCATCCTTACAAATATGACCAGGAACCCAGTCCATAATTACACCTATTCCATTTTGGTGTAATAAATCAACAAAATACATAAAATCCTTTGGTACACCATATCTTGGAGTTACTGCATAATAGCCTGTTCCTTGATAGCCCCAGCTCATATCAAGTGGGTGCTCATATACTGGCATTACCTCAACATGTGTATAGCCAAATTCCTTTAGGTAATCTACTAGCATAGGAGCTATTTCATTAAACATATAAAAATCATTCTCTCCTGGACCTTTTCTCTTCCATGAGCCTAAATGCATTTCATATATTAAAACTGGCTTATCATAAGTTTTAGTTTTTGTATACATCCATATATCATCATTCCACTTATAGCCATCAATATCATAAACCTTTGAATCTTGGCATGGTCTAATTTGAGTATAAAAGCCATAAGGGTCTGATTTATATAATTTTTCACCCTGATGAGTAGTAATTAAATATTTATATCTTTGCCATTCATAATTACCCTCAAGCTTAGCATACCAAATACCCTTTTCGTCTATACAGTATAATTCTTGGCAATTCTCACTAAAGTTATTCCATTCACCAACTAATTCTACTCTTTTAGCATTAGGTGCGAATAAGCAGAATTCACAGGCGATATTATTACCTTTTTCATCCTTAACTAAGTGAGCACCAAATACCTCATATGATTTAGTACTTAATCCTTGATCAAAATAATATAAGAAATTGCCGTCTATTTTATCTCTAACCATAAAAAAACTCCTTCCCGTTTAAATAGCGTAGTACATTAAGTTAATTATAACTTAATATTACTATTTAAACAAGATAGAGCATCTTTTACTTTTATTATTTTATATTAAGTAAATCAATTTCAGATTGTAAATAGCCTCTTTGATATAAATAGCTTTTTATATGATGAATTCTTTTATAATCATCATATTTATCATATTTATGTTGAATCTTTTTATAAAGCTTTTGTAAGCCCTCAAAATAGGAATCAAAATCTATTTTAGAAAGTTCAGATTCTATATCATCCTTTTTAAAGCCGCGCTCAAGTAGCTTAACTCTTATAAGCATTCTTCCATTTTGCTTATTATATAAAGCATAAATTAGGCTTTTAATGATAGTATTATCATTTAATACTTTCTTTTCCTTAAGCTTATCAATGATATATGAAATATCATTTTTATTTAGACCCTTTTTCTCTAAATAATATTCTATTTCCTTTGATCCCTTTTGATATTTAAGTGTGTAATCTATTGCCTTATTATAATATTTATCAAGCTCATTTTTATATACTACATCACTTAATAATTTTGAATCAATTTCCTTATCCTTAACTAGTCTGTATTCAACAACTATATTTTCAGATAATTCATATTTTTTCTTATCTATTGTTACATCATAAAATCCTTTTTTATTCTTTTTTAATTCAGTAACCTTATAAATCATTTATATCACCTGTTTTTAGCTTCATATTTTAAATATGCTTCAATAAAGCCATCTAAATCACCATTCATTACACCCTCAACATTAGATACCTCATATCCAGTTCTATGGTCTTTGACCATAGTATATGGTGTAAATACATAGGATCTAATTTGAGAGCCGAAATTAATCTCCATTTGCTCACCCTTAAGGTTTTTAAGTTCTGCCTCTTGTTCTCTTATCTTTTTTTCCAATAGACGAGACTTTAAGACATTCATCGCAAATTCTTTATTTTTAATTTGGCTTCTTTCATTTTGACATGTAACAACAATACCAGTTGGCTTATGAGTAATTCTTACAGCTGAATCTGTAGTATTAACTGATTGTCCACCAGCTCCACTTGAATGGAATACATCAATTTTTATTTCATCATCTTTAATGACAATTTCAGATACATCATCAATCATTGGTGAAATATCAACTGAACAGAATGATGTATGACGAGATGCGTTTGAATCAAATGGTGAAATTCTAACTAATCTATGAACACCACGTTCACCCTTTAGTCTACCATAGGCAAATGGACCTGATACTTCTATTGATACTGATTTAATACCAGCATCACTTCCTGCCTGATAATCAAGGACATTAACCTTATAGCCATTTTGACTTAAGAATCTTAAATACATTCTATAAAGCATATCAGCCCAGTCCATTGATTCAGTACCACCAGCACCTGGATGAAGCTCTAATATACAATCATTAAAATCATATTTACCTGATAACAGTGCATCTTCTTCTAAAGATTTTATATCAGTTTTAAATTCTTCTATTTCTGATTCTAATAATTCCATAATATCTGAATCAGTTAGTGCTTGCTCTATAGTTTCATTAATATCATCAAATTTAAGTTTTAAATCCTCACACTTAGTAATGATATCCTTAATGACATTAAATCTAGATATTATTCTTTGGGCTTCCTTTTGATTGTCCCAAAAATTTGAATCATTAATCTTTGAATCTAAGTCCTTATATTCTATTTTTTTCTTTTCAATTTGAAAGGCATCAAATAAGTCATTTAGCTTAACCTTATACTCTAAAATGAACTTATTTAATTCATATTTTTCCATTTATATCATCCTTTAAAACTAAAGAGCCTAGTGGCTCTCTAATTTTTTTATAAATTTTTCAAGTCTATCAAGTGCGACCTTTAAATCATCAATTGAATATGCATAAGATATTCTAATGAATCCTTCACCAGATTCACCAAATGCATTTCCAGGTACGACTACTACCTTTTCATTCTCAAGAAGCTTCAAACAGAATTCCTCTGATGTCATATTAAACTTTCTAATATCAGGGAATACATAGAATGCACCTAGTGGTGTAAATAGTGGAAGTCCCATTTCCTTAAAGCGATGAATTAGATATCTTCTTCTTTCATCGTAGGCTTCCTTCATCATCTTTACATCCTCATCACCATTTTTTAATGCTTCAACTGCGGCATATTGGCTTGTTGTTGGAGCACACATGATACAGAATTGATGAATCTTAGTCATTTCCTTAATTATTTCTTTAGGACCCATCGCATAGCCTAAACGCCAGCCAGTCATAGAAAATGCCTTAGAAAAACCATTAATGAGAATAGTTCTTTCTTGCATTCCTGGTAGTGATGCGATAGATACATGCTCATTTTTATAAGTTAATTCTGAATATATTTCATCAGAAATAACCATTAAATCATGCTTAATAATTACCTTACTTATTTCCTCTAAATCCTTACGTTCCATAATGGCACCAGTTGGGTTATTAGGGAAATTCATAATTAATATTTTACTCTTTGGCGTAATTGCAGCCTCAAGCTCTTTAGCTGTTAGTCTGAATTCATTTTCATTCTTTAGTGGTATTGTTTTAACCTTTCCACCAGCTAAAATAACACATGGCTCATAAGATACATAACAAGGTGTTGTAATAATAACCTCATCGCCCTCCTCAACCATTGCTCTTAATGCTACATCTATACCTTCACTACCACCAACAGTAACTAATACCTGTGATAGTGGATCATATTTAACATTTATTTTTCTTTCAGTATATTTAGTTATTTCAATTCTTAGCTCTTTTAATCCAGAATTAGAGGTATAATATGTTCTTCCTCTTTCTAAGGAATAAATACCTTCTTCTCTAATATGCCAAGGTGTATCAAAATCAGGCTCACCAACACCTAAGGAAATAGCACCCTCTATTTCAGATGCAATATCAAAAAACTTTCTAATTCCAGATGGCTTTAATGAGACAACTTTTTTTGACAAAAAATCTCGCATTATGCACTCACCATCATTCTTTCATCTTTTTTAGATTCTACTAAATCAACACCATGGTCCTTATACTTTTTAAGTACAAAGTGAGTTGATGTAGAAAGTACACTATCTAAAGTTGATAGCTTGTCAAAGACAAATCTAGCAACCTCTTTCATTGACTTACCTTCAATTAATACCATAAAGTCAAATCCGCCACTCATTAAATAAGCACTAGTAACCTCTGGGAATCTTGCGATTCTTTCAGCAAGTGCATCAAATCCAATTCCTCTTTGTGGTGTAACCTTAACCTCAATTAAGGCAGTAACAATTTCTTTTGATGTCTTATCCCAGTTTATTAATGTTGTGTAGCCACAAATAATACCTTCTTTTTCCATATTGGCAATTTCATTGGCTAGATCAATTTCACTAACATCTAGCATAACCGCGAGATCCTTAAGATTAATTCTACTATTTTGTTCTAAATTCCTTAAGATTTGTTCTCTAATTTTTTCTATCATGATAATTACCTCCACGAAAAAATTTATAATTATTTTATCATAATTATATAATCAATTCAACTTTATGGAAAAACAAAAAGGCGCCAATTAAGAAATTAACTAGCACCTATACTTATTAAAATAAAACCTAAAATACCTCATTTGTTCCTACATAAAATATTCTTATACAATATTTAACTGCGGGATTTGTATATTCTTCTTTTTTATGGTCATGATAAAGAATTAGCATATCATTTGTTTTTAAATCAGAAATAGCTAAATCAGAATCGTTTATTCTTTCAATTTTATCTATATCGCGAATTTTACATTCCGCTAGTACAAAAGCTAAATTTAATGAATGCTCATTTAAATTTTCGTAAAATTTAACTTCACCATCATTTAATACATGTATAGTAGAAAAATTAGAACTATCTTCAGATAATTTATATATATCTTCTTTTGTCGTTATCTCAATATTCGAATTAGAACATGAAGCTAATAATACTGAAAGAAAAGTTAAAAAGAATAAAAACATTTTTTTCATGATAGTATTCCCCTTTCTAATTTACGAGTTGTATATTTATATTTTAGCATAAATATAATGTGTGTATCAAATTACACTTTGTAATCAAATGCAACTTCAAAAAACAAGATAAAAATTTAAATATCTTAATTTCAAAAAAAATATTATAATTATCTTGGTGATAAATTTGAAAATATTTAGAGATTATGATGATATATTCTATTCAATAAAAAATAAATCATTAGGTAATGCAATTTCAATTATAGATAACAATGAAAAATACCACTATGAATTTGATATTAGAGGCTATGAGGCACTAATTACAACTGATTATTTGCCACTAATTGAAACTGCGATTAATGAGTTTAGAAAATATAATAAATATGTAAATATTTACTTCAATAAGGATAGATCATTTTATGAAGCATTTGATGAAATTCATATATTTAAATTACCAATTAAAATAATTCAACCATCAAAATTCTTTATAAATGAAAAAAGTCTAAATAGTATTTCTTCTTATTTAGAGGATAAGGAAGTTTATTTACCAGTATGTATAATCAATGATGAATATGTATTAATTGATGGACATGCAAGATTACTTTCTAAATACAATGAAGATTTTAAAATGGTTAATGTTTATTTAGATGATTATAATCCTAATATAAAAGAATTTGTTTATATGGCAAAGGAACACAATATAACAAATATAACTAAATTAGAAATATTATCTGATATTGAATATAATTCATTTTACGAAAAATTTTATAAAGAGTTTAAATAGAAAAAATAACCTGTTGAGGTTATTTTTTACTTTTAATAGCTTTATTATAATTATTTCCGGGTTCTTCTAATATCATTTTTCTCATATATTTTAATGCTTTTTCTTGATTTGAAGATAAATCAACTTCTTTTTCTTCTATCATTCTTTCCGCAGCTTCAACAATATCAAATGTGTGATATATATGATAATAATTAATAATAATATTAGCTGGAAACAATTTAAACACAAACTTACTAGAAAAATTAAATCTTATAGCAATTGCTCTATAAATATAACCTATCCAAAACATCTCATCTTTTGAATATTTTGTTTTACCATAATTTGATATGCCATATTCATCATCTAATTCTTCAAATGCGTCCTCTAAGTTGTTAGATTGATTTAAGTAGCTTTTGTTATCAAAGGATTTTGCAAAATTTGAAAGCATAAATCTTCTTATAAAGATTGGCGAACTATAATTAGTAGTTTCAACTGAAAGCTCAAATATTTTTGCTTGAAGCTTGCATAATTTTAATTCATTATAGTTTAATGGCATCATATAAATGTCTCCTCAATATATTTTCCTTTTCCTTTATATTCAATTCTAGCCATACTAACCTTGTTCATACTATTTTCGCTAAGCTCTTCACGCTTCATTAATGAGCGTTTCTTTTCACTTTCGCAAACATATAATTCTCTTTTGAAAACAAGATTATCTATAGCCTTATTTGTTTTTAAAACATATTGCTTTCCAAGATTAGTCGCAGCAAGTGCATGTTCACATTGCATATCCGTAATAGTATTTGTGACATATTCCGAAATGATATCAAACATTCTATTATCAGCAATAGGAGCTATAATGATATCAGCTTCTTCTATTTTTTTAATTAAATCTTTTGTTATTTTATGATTTTCATATTTATCTATCCAACCACGATAATATGCAATAGCAAGCATCCAATTTCTATCTACTTTAAATTCAACAACCTTAAGATCCTTCATGTTTAGATTAAATGCTAATACCTTTTTACTTTCTACATTAGTAATATATGTCGATGCTTGTTCGAATGTGGTACCTAAATAAAAGCCTATACCAAAATCATTTTTGGCACGTGAATGTGATAAGTCGATTGGAAAATCAAATTGCTTTTTCACTCCATGAAATAATAGAACCTCATCAGATTCTAGCATTTCAATATAAAGTTGCTCATAAATTAAATTGAACCTTATATTATTTTCTTCAGCAAATTCGTATATTAATTCCATCTTTTGAGGGATTATATCTTCTTTTCCGTTTTCCCACTTGTTTACTGTTTCAAAAGAAACTCCAAACTTGTTTGCTAAATCTTTTTGTGAAATCCCAAGAATCTCTCTTAAAGTTGATATTTCATTTGCTTTATTCATACGGTATCACCCCTCAACTTGATTATACAATATTTCATATACAAGTTCAATAGTTGTTTATAACTTGTTTATACAATATTTCATATACAAGTTTTCAAAAAATAGAAAAACCACAATTGTTTGTGGTTTATTTTATTTCTAAATGTTCAAATTTTTCAATTATTTTTCCAACTAGTGGGTGTCTTACTACATCAAATCTATCAAATGATATAACTGATACTTCTGGTAGGTCTCTTAGTAGGTTTGCAGAAACCTTTAAGCCTGACTTTTTAGATTGAGGTAAATCTACCTGAGAGATATCACCTGTAACTATCATTTTAGAATTAAAGCCTAAACGAGTTAAGAACATTTTTAATTGATCTATTGTCGCGTTTTGGGCCTCATCTAGAATAATAAATGCATTTTCTAGTGTTCTTCCTCTCATATATGCTAAAGGTGCTATTTCAATTACACCCTTATCAATTAAATTTTGAGTTTGCTCAACTCCAAGCATATCATGAAGTGCATCATATAGTGGTCTTAAATACGGATCAACCTTTTCCTTTAAATCACCAGGTAAAAAACCAAGTGATTCACCAGCCTCTACTGCGGGACGAGTTAATATTATTCTTTCAATTGATCCTTTTTTAAGAAGTGATATTCCATAACAGCAAGCAAGATAAGTTTTACCAGTACCAGCGGCACCTATTGAAAATATTAAATCCTTCTTTTTAATATCCTCAATATATTCATTTTGCTTTAATGTTTTTGCGTATATTGGCTTATTATACTGTGTATAGCATATAGGCTTTCTTGTATTAACAAATTCAATATATTTATCTCTTATACCCTCTTCAATTACACTATTTACATAGATAACATCTCTTGGAGATATCTTATATCCCTTTTTAGAAAGTAATAAAAGAATTTCAATAATAGATTTAACCTTCTCTATTTTTTCTTCATCCTTTAAATTTGTTATTAATGTATCTCCATGTAAATCAAGCATACAATCATAGATTTCTTCTATTTGATGTAGGTTTTGATTATTTATTCCTGAGATATTCTTTTGATCATTTGTAGATTCAATTATTATGTCTAGTTTCAAATTGTTACACCTCAAATGTTAATTTTTCTTTTGTTACTGGATGATAAAATTCTAAATGATATGCCATAAGTGGAAAATGATTTATATCTATATCATTTTTACTTCCATATTTTTTATCTCCGTATAGGGGATATCCAATATTTGCCATTTGGCATCTTATTTGATGAAATCTTCCTGTATGAAGAATTATATCAATATCAGATACAGCTATATTATTTATCTTATAATTCTTTATAAGCTTATATTCTAATATTGCTTCCTGTCCATCATTTCTAATGTAGGACTTTTTTTCTTTTTCATCCTTTTTAATATAGTTTTTAAGTAAAATATAATCCTTATTAGTAATAGTTCCTTCTACTGTTGCCTTATATTTCTTTAAAAACTCATCATTCTTAATTTGTTCATTTAAACGAGAGGCAGCCTTGGAAGTTTTTGCAAATACCATAACGCCAGATGTATTAATATCAAGTCGATGTACTAAGCCTAAATATACATTACCAGGCTTATTATATTTTTCTTTAATATAATCCTTAAGTAGTGTAAGCATATCGGGTATATCCTTACCATCAGCTTGAGATAATACTCCCTTTGGCTTTATACATACAATAATATGATTATCCTCATATAAAATATCTATCATTCTAATGTACCTATTTCTTTTAATACTTTAATAAAATTAATTGTCTTTTCACTTTGATCACTAAAGCGATTATATAAAAGATAAAAATTCTGTGAAGGATTAAAATTAGTTAAATCAAGACGCTTATAGTCCTCATCAAGTGATGATTCATAAATATATGATACACCATCATATAATTTAGTAAGACCTAAAACTGATTCTAATGAATTTGCTTTAACTAAAATATTATTCTTAAGCTTAATATTTTTATATTTTAAAGTCTCCTTTATTACCTGATACATTCCTGTATCATCTGATGGCATTACTATATTTGCCTGTTGTAAAAGCTCACGAGTTAGTCTTGTAGTATCCTTATATTTACCAGTTTGATTCGCTGCTAAGATTATTCTTTCAGAGAATAATATTACTGATTCATACTTTGAGCTATCAAAGCTATTATCACAAACAATAAAATCTAAATTACCACTAGATAATTTATTTTTTAATATATCATATGAATCAACATATAAATTAACCTCAAGCTTTGCTTGTAATTTATTATCCTTATTTATTCTTTTAAATACTGGCTTAAAGGCAAATGGTGTAATACCAACATTAATTGTATCAAGTGCTTGATTCTTAATAGTATTAACAAGTAGTTCCTCTTGTTCCTTAATAGACTTAGCATATTCTAAAAGCATCGCACCACTTTTAGTTAATTCTAAGGTTTTCTTATTAGAAAATATAACTATGTCATATTCTTTTTCTAAAGCCTTAATATGCTGTGTTACTGCTGGTTGAGAGATAAAAAGCTTATCAGCAGTTTTGATATATTTCTTTTCTTCAACTAAAGTGATTAAAGTTAATAATTTAGCATCTATCATATATACCTCCTTATAAATAAAATCTATCATTTATTAATATTATATAAATTTTTATTATAATTTTCAATTAAAGGAGAATAAAAAAAGAAAACTATATAATATAGTTTCCTTCGTCTACTATTCATTTATACCAAAAGACATAAGTTTTCTTAAAATTATATTAATTTTTCATCATAAATAACATTATTTTATTATTTTTTCTCAAACAGCAATTGTTGCTTTGGCTCGCCATATTCGCGAACCATTGCTTCTATGGTTATTACCCATTGCTTTCCAAATTTAGTAATGTCTCTTCCGCACTTAAATTTTCCATTTCTTATGGCGTGACGTAATGTAGAATCATCTATATTCCAAAATTCAGCAGCATCACCAAGTGCCATAATACCGTCAAATCTGGATGGAACTACTGTACCATTATAGTAAAGCTCTTCTGCAGCTAAATCTATTTTATCATTCCAAATAATACCATAGCCACTAACATCAACACGCACTTGATAAAATAAATTATCTTCTTTTAATTTATTGAAGATAGGTATTCTTTCAAATAATGGTTTAACATCATATATTTTTGATACACCCTCACAAAATTCAACAAATAACATATAATTATCTAAAGCTGTAACAGTCCTTACCGGATGAAAAATATATTTCACTGCATCCACCTCCTATTGTTGGCATATTCTATTCCCTCCACATTCATTTTACCACGATATCGTGAAACGCTCAACAAAAAATTAAAAGAGCTAATTCTCATTGAATTATAGAATATTAGCTCTTAAAAATTTATATAAACATTGTCCGTTTTAATCAAATAGAATCTTGAAGATTCCTTCATCTATTTTAGTTAAGAAGTGAATCAACTTTATCCTGTTCAAATTGATTCTTATATAATTCGAAATAAGCACCCTTCTTATTTAATAATTCATGGTGATTTCCCATTTCTAATATTTTTCCTTGATCCATAACTAATATTAAATCAGCATTTACAATAGTTGATAATCTATGTGCAATAACAATGCTTGTTCTACCCTTTAAAACCTTTAGGATA
>JAEEHU010000033.1 GCA_016280975.1 Acholeplasmatales bacterium
AAGAAGAGTAATTGAAAATATTGCTATTAAAGAGCATAAGAGCTTATATTTCTGTTCATTATCATCTCGTACTATTGTTTATAAGGGTATGCTTGTTTCAACACAAGTAAGAGATTTCTATCTAGACTTAAAGGATACAAAGGTCGAAACTGCAATCGCACTTGTTCACTCAAGATTCTCAACTAATACATTCCCATCTTGGGAAAGAGCACATCCTAACAGATTCTTATGTCACAATGGTGAAATAAATACTATTAGAGGTAATGTTAATAATGTTAAATCAAGAGAAGGCTTATTTAAATCTGATGTTTTTAAGGATGATTTAAAGAAGGTTATTCCTCTTATTCCAAGAGAATCATCAGACTCAGCTATGTTTGATAACTTCCTAGAGTTCCTATATTTAAATGGTAGAACACTAGAAGAAACAATTATGATGATGATTCCAGAGCCATGGATGAAAAATGAAAGAATGGATGAAAGCCTAAAGGCATTCTATGAATTCCATTCAACATTCCTTGAGCCATGGGATGGTCCAGCAGCTATTCTATTTACTGATGGTATTAAGCTTGGTGCTTCACTAGATAGAAATGGTTTAAGACCATCTAGATATTATGTAACTAAGGATGATTATCTAATATTATTTAGTGAAACAGGATCACTTCCTATTGATGAGGCAAATATTTTAGAAAAGAAAAGACTAGAGCCAGGTAAGATTTTACTTGTTGATACAAATCAAGGAAAGATTATTTCTAATGATGAAATCAAGATGAATTATTCAAAGTGCCATCCATATAAGGAATGGAATCAAAATATTATTCATATTGATTCATTAAAGCCTCATAAGGAAAAGAATAATGATGATATTCATTTCATTCAACATGAGCTTAATTATACATATGATGAATTAACTGAAGGTATTATTCCTCTTGCAGAAAATGATCAAGAAAAGGTAGTATCAATGGGTAATGACCTACCACTTGCTGTATTAATGGAAAAGGAATTCAATTTATATCAATTCTTTAAGCAACGCTTCGCACAGGTTACTAACCCTCCTATTGATTCAATAAGAGAGGATATAGTAATGTCTACATTAATGTATTTAGGTAGAGAAGGAAATTTACTTAATCCAACTAATGTAAACGCAAGAAGAATTAGAATTGAAAATCCTATTTTATCAGAAGAGGAATTTAATAAGATTAAATATATAGATAAATCATATCAAATTAAGGTAGATACTATATCTTATACATATGATTACAAAAAAGAAAAGATGGCTAGCGCCTTAGATAGAATATTTAAGGAATGTGAAAAGAAGGTTGATGATGGTGCATCAATCCTAATCCTTACTGATAGAGATTCAAAGGGAATTAAGATTCCATCACTATTAGTATCATCAGGCTTACATCAATATTTAACAAAAGTTTCAAAAAGAACACACGTATCAATTGTATTAGAGTCTGCTGAGCCAAGAGAGGTTCATCATTTCGCATGTTTAATTGGTTTTGGTGTTAATGCTATCTATCCTTATTTAGTATATGAAACAATAAGTGAATATAAGGATAGAGGTTATATTACTATAGATAAGGATAAGGCATTATCTAATTATCGTCATGCAACATTAAAATCTATTACTAAGATTATTTCAAAGATGGGTATTTCAACTATTCAATCATATAATGGTGCCCAAATATTTGAATGTATTGGTCTATCTAATTCTATAGTTGATAAATACTTTACTAATACACCTAATTCTATTGGTGGAATTAGTATCGATAAGGTTGAAGAAAATTCAATTAAGCTATATGAAAAGGCACTTGAAAGAAAAGATGATACTCTAGATTCTATGGGCTTACATGGATTTAGAAAGAATAAGCACGATCATATTTATGACCCAGTTGCAATATTCACTCTTCAAGCAGCTTGTCGTAGTGGTGATTATAAATTATATAAGGATTTTACATCTTTACTTGGCAAGAAAAGAATTAATATTAGAGATACACTTGATTTAGATTTCTCTCATTCAATTTCAATTGATGAGGTTGAAAGTGTAGATAGCATCGTTAAAAGATTTAAAACTGGTGCGATGAGCTATGGTTCAATTTCAAAAGAAGCTCACGAATGTATGGCTATTGCCATGAACATTTTAGGTGGAAAATCTAATACAGGTGAAGGTGGAGAAGAGCGTTCAAGATATGAAATTAAGGATGGCGTTAATAAGTGCTCTAAAATTAAGCAAGTAGCATCTGGTAGATTTGGTGTTACAATTGAGTATTTAACAAACGCAATTGAAATTCAAATCAAGATGGCTCAAGGTGCTAAGCCTGGTGAGGGTGGACAATTACCTGGACAAAAGGTATTCCCTTGGATTGCTAAGGCAAGACACTCAACTCCTGGTGTTTCATTAATATCACCTCCACCACATCATGATATTTATTCAATTGAGGATTTAGCACAATTAATCTATGATTTAAAGAATGCTAATAGAGATGCTAGAATCTCAGTTAAATTAGTATCTGAATCTGGTGTTGGTACAATCGCAGCT
>JAEEHU010000034.1 GCA_016280975.1 Acholeplasmatales bacterium
TAATCAAACTTATGCTTTAGGATATAATGGAAAATATTTTAAAAATATATTTACCGCAAAGCCTGGTAGATGGATTGGTGGTAAATATGGAATTTATGCAAGATCATTTAACGAAAATAGTAATGGTTATGCGTGTTTCAAATATTTTAAGGTAAGGAGGAAGTAATATGCCTAATATAAAAAAAGATGATGAATTTATCCTTGATATTAAACGTCTTGGTATAAATGGTGAAGGAATTGGTTTTTATAATAAACTTGCTGTATTTGTTAAGGATGCAATTCCTGGTGAGGGACATAATGTTAAGGTAACAAAAGTAGATAATAAGATGGCATTTGCGAAATCCTTAGAAATAAAGACTAAGGTTGATTATAGAAAAACTCCTGAATGTCCTTATTATAATAAATGTGGTGGATGTAATGTAATGCATATAAATAATGATAAGGTATTATCATTTAAGCGTGATTTAGTTATTGAATCATTAACTAGATATACTAAGATTAATCCGCGCTCATTTGAGATTAAGAATACTCTATCATTAAATGAGCTTAATTATCGTAATCGTTCACAATTATCAGTTGTTGAGGATGAGGGTGAATATAAGGTTGCGATGATTATGGAGGATTCTAATATCCAAATTCCAATTGATTCATGCTTAATTCAAAATGAATTATTAAATAGAATTAATAATTCTATTTGTGCGCTTTTAAAGAAGCATAATATCTCAATATATTCTTATAAGAAATCTGGTGTAATTAGATATTTATCTATAAGAGTAAATAGAAAGAATGAAGCTTTAGTTACATTAGTATGCTATGAAAATAAGGATTTAATTAAGCTTTCTGAAGATATTCTTAAAATTGATGGAGTAGTTGGTGTATATAAATCAACTAATAAGAGCCTAAAGAGTGGTGCATCAATTATAGGTGAGAATGTACAATTATTATGCGGAAAAGAATTCATTATTGAAACATTAGGTAATGTTAAATATAAGATTTATCCTGATACATTCTTCCAGCTTAATACAACAGCAACAGAAGAAATGCTAAAGATTGTATTAAAGCAAGCAAAACTATCATTTAAAGAACGTGTACTTGATGCCTATTCAGGTGTTGGTGCGATAGGATTATATTTAGCACATAATGCAAAAGAAGTAATAGGTATTGAAAATAATAAGGCATCTGTTATAGCCGCAAATGAAAATGCTGGATTAAATAATATTTCAAATGCTAAGTTCTTCCAGGGTGATGCAGGTGAGCTTTTACCTAAGATGGTTAAAGATGGTTTGGTATTTGATGTAATAGTTGTAGATCCACCTAGAACTGGCTTAGATGAAAGATTTATAGATGCTATACTTGAATCTAATGTAAAAAGAATTATTTATATTTCATGTAATCCATCTACACTTGCTAAGAATTTAAATAGATTAACAGCTAAATATCAAGTAAATTCGATGATTCCACTTGATATGTTACCTAAAACTGCCCATGTTGAGGTAGTTACTACTTTAACATTAAAAAAATAACTACAAAAGATATCATATTAATATGATGTCTTTTTTTTATTTTTGTTTAACACTATGTTATAATTTTGTTAATGGTTAGTAAAGTTTCATATATTTTATTTGAAAAATGTTAGGAGTTGATTTGAATGGCTAAGTACATTCAACTAGGGGAAAGCTTTAGAATTACTGGAAGAGGCTTTGTTTATAAATGTAATGCTGTACCTGAAAAAGATAATTTTAGAGTGGGAGATACATTTTATGATATCAATGATAATAAGATAATCATAAGTGGTATAGAATTTTCTGGGCGAGGTTTTGAAGATGATAGAATCTTTGCATTATTTACTAATTTAAATGATAAAAAAGATAAAGTTAAAGGAAAAATAATTTCATCTGATGGAAAACCTAATGTTAGTTTTATATATGCAGCTAATCCTCTAGAATCTAATACTGTTGATGATGATTATTTAAAAGAATATAATTCGACAAATAATACTTTTCAAAAAATGATTTTTAATTATGAAGAATTAATATACAATCATAGATTAAAAATAAATAAGAAGATTCCTGGCTTAGCTATTTATAGAGGATGGATGCTTCGTCCTGAGCAATATAAAGAATTATATGATTTACTAGTTAAAGAAAATATTTATTTAATAAATTCACCTAGTGATTATGAAAGATGTCATTTACTACCTAACTGGTATAATAAAATAAAGGATTATACAACTAAAAGTGCTTGGAATAGTTTTAATACTGTTGATGATGCTTTTAAACTATTAAATGAATTTAATGGACCTGTTATGGTAAAGGATTATGTAAAGAGTAGGAAACATGAATGGGATGATGCTTGTTATATAGATAATCCTAAATCTGATAAAGCTAAAGAAGTAATCAGTAATTTTATAACAAGACAAGGCCCTGAATTTGTTGGTGGAACAGTTTTAAGAGAATATGTTAATCTAAAGAGAATTGGATACCATGAAAAAAGTGGAATGCCTATTTCGGAAGAATATAGAATTTTTGTATTGTATGATGAAATAGTATCTATTATTGGTTATTGGGGAAATGCAATAACCAAATTTAAAAAAGAAGATATGGATTTTATTGAATGGATTAAGAACCATATTAATAGCAATTTTTATACGATTGACATAGCTAGAAAAGAAGATGATCAATTAGTGGTAATTGAAATTGGTGATGGACAAGTATCTGGTCTTCAAGGGTTCAATGAAGATGAGTTCTATGATTTAATAAATAAGATTATATATTGTGGTGATGAATAAAATGAAAGTATGTTGTTTTAGAAGAAATGAAATAATAGACGATATTTATAGTAGATATCCATCATTTTTTGAAAGGTCAGATGATTTATTAATACCAGAA